>JAYSUY010000098.1:0-6399 GCA_043718855.1 Saprospiraceae bacterium
ACCGACATCGCACCGACGCTCTCGGCCATGCTCCGCATCATGGAGCCGAACGGGACGACGGGCAAGGTGATCGAGGCAGTGATGAAGCGGGATTGAGAGGCTTATACTAAAACAAACCGCCCCGCCAGCAATGCACTGGCGGGGCTACTTGTTTTTTATCCTGCCATACATCAGATTCTGTCAGAACCATCATAAGGAAAGATGCGGCAGAGATGATTTCACACTGCTTCAATTGGTTCAAAAGCAACCCCAGTCAGGCGAGCACCTTTCGCCGCTTCTGCAAGCGCTTCCGAAACGATGTATTTGGCGACCGCGCAGCCGGGGGGCAAACAGAAGAGGTCGTGCTTAATCGCCGAACTTTTTAGTTTGAAATGAAGGATACTTAAATACTCTTTGCTATAATCAATTTTGTCCTCAATCTTTTGGTACTCATCTGGGTGGCTGATGTGAAGCACCGTTTTTTCCTTCGTAGAATGGGTTGTATGGAACACCTCAGCGGTATCAAAATCAATGTACTGTGGAAAGCGGGTATTGGCAATGAGTACATTGTAGTCTACCAGTTTGTCCTTTTTGTGAATAGGCAAGCGAAACACCTCGGGGTCTTGAATCCGAAATCTCGTGATAATTTCTAAAAACTTATCGCTCACCACAAGGCAGGGGAAGATAGCTTCTATCAAACTGAGCATATCAGTAAATTTAGCTTGGTGCCTAAACTTTATCGAAGGGATCAGCACGTTTCCTACGGGCCTACGGTAACTGGCATTGTTGAGCGCATCGGGATCATTTCGTCTGTACAACGGATCCATCGTCCCGTTGTCTTGGGGTATATAGCCACAGTCTTCTGGCGCAGATGTTAGTTTGTAGTAGTTCATACTGCCAAGTGGGTAGATTGCTGGATATTGAAACCTGTACCTGCGGCGGCATTTTCATACTGCCTCAATCGGCTCAAAACCGACCCCGGTCAGGCGAGCATCTTTGGCCGCTTCTGCAAGCGCCTCCGAAACGATGTATTTGGCGACGGCGCAACCGGGGGGCAAACAGAAAAGGTCGTGCTGAATCGCCGAACTTTTTAGTTTGAAATGGGGGATGCTCAGATACTCTTTGCTGTAGTCAATTTTGTCCTCGATCCTTTGGTACTCATCTGGGTGGCCGATGTGAAGCACCGTTTTTTCTTTTGTAGAATGGTTTGTGTGGAACACCTCAGCGGTATCAAAGTTGATATACTGCGGGAAGCGGGTGTTGGCGATGAGTACGTTGTAGTCCACCCGCTTGTCTCTTTTATGAACGGGCAAGCGAAACACCTCTGGGTCTTGAATCCTAAACCTAAGTATGATTTCTAAAAACTTATCGCTTACCACCAAACATGGAAAGCCAGCTGGTGTCAGGACAAGCATATCTGTAAATTTAGCTTGTGGCCTAAATTTTATTAAAGGGATCAAGACCCTACCTACGGGCTTACGGTACTTTGCTTGGTTAAGTGCGTCGGGATCGTTCATCCTGTAGGAGGGATCCATAGTACTGGCCTCCTGTGGTATATAGCCGCAATCTTCAGGCACGGGTGTTAGCTTATAGTAGTTCATATGAAAAAGAACGTCCTCGGAAAAGTACAAAGGTATCCTTTCCCGAGGACTGGCAGAAGTGAGTTACTGGAATGTAATGGCGTTGATCAGGTTTATGATAACAGGGTCCTTCAAATTCTTATCCGAATTTTGGTTCAAGATTTCCCTGACCTTATTTGCTAAAAACCTTGATTTTTCATCCGCCATTTCAGGAGTGATGTTTGTACCCCCAAATTGGCTTTCTATTTCGTTTAATTTATTTCTAACGGCCTGATTGTAAACATCATGAGACCCATTATGCCTTGCTGTGCCGAGAGACACGCCATTCGTGGCTTCATTCATGTTCCAAGGGCTGAGTCCATCTTTTTTTGCAGCGGCTTGAATGACCGGGTGGTTTACATCTCCCCAGGGGATGATGTGGTGTGCCTGCTCACCTGTTGGGGTATTAATTACTCTTCTCAAGGAGTTTAGACTACCAAAAACCACCGTTCCAGACTCGGTTGAGCGCCAGATTAACTTGACCCCGTTGGACAGCTTCTCTGCGTATTTAGTACCTATAACATACCACCCAACAAACGGCACTGCTGCCACAAAAGAAAACGTCGCATTTTTCCAGTCCCCTTGAAAAGTGTACAGCATACCGTTGCCTAAGTCTGCAATCTCGCCAGCGGCAGGGATAAGCCCAATACCGTCCAGCGCGATGTGGATTCCTTCCGTGCTTACGTTCCAAGCGGCAGTCAGCTGTATTTTCCAATCCGACCAAGTCGGATGATCGAACTTAAGTCTTGCTCCTTCGAGTGCGACGGCCATCGTCCACGTGGCAACAAAAACGGTCGGATCTCCCATACCCTCACCCAGTTCTGGGTATTGGCTCACGATCTGCTGATACACTGGGGAATCGTAGATAATCGGCAGCTGATTCTGGTCGGCAAGATCAATAAGAAGTTGAGTTACAGTTTTGGAGTTGCTGTCAAAACTTTTGGAGTTGGCAAAACTGTGCGTTTCGTCAATCTTTTCGGGGTGCTCAACCAGAAAGTCGGTTTGGTTGGTGGTCAGGTCAAAGTGTTGTTGCAGGGCCACTAAATTAGCCATCTGGCGAGTGTTCAGTGTGGTGTTTGCCCGTTTGAGCGCGGCCACTACCTTCGCAATCGCTTGGCCTATGGTAGGAGCGCTGATAGGGTTTTGTCCAATGGAATTGACAAGAGGAGCAATCACCGTAGGGTTGTTGTAAAGCCACTCCAAAGTGGACATCGGAAGCAGCACGGTTGAATTCAGCGCGTGCAACGCAGCGCAAGTTGACATCTGCTCTGGAGGAAGAGTACCCTCGGAAGGGTCTATCTCTCCGTCCATGTTGTCTTGGCAATTTGCCCAAAAATTGTTGAAGGCTGGCGTAGCACCGTTGTCCAAGATTTGGTTGGGGTCATTGTTTTGGCCTCCACCGCCGCCGCCGCCAACAGTGCCCCCGCCAAAAACATTGCCCCCGCCTTCACCGTTCTCGAAACAGTATCCTATGACAAACGAGTGAGGCTCCTGCGTGTCGCGGTCTTGTACCTCTCCGTTAAACTTTTTAGTGATGATGATCGTGATGGTAGCCGTGAAGCAATCCAAGTCGCGGCTAATTACGTGGTCAAAGCCGCCGCCTTGCAGCGCGTCTTGGTTCGAAATCCACATCTCGTAAGGAGGCGTTATCGCGCCGAAAATATCCTTGTCAAAACTGGCGAGCGCAGCCACTCTAAAACCCAGACCAAGCGTGTCGCTGCTGTACATCTGCATGAGCGAATCAACCCTTGACCTTGGTTCAAGTTGAAATCGCCACTCGTTGTTCTGGTGTACGCCGCTGATGTAGGCGGTGGTTTTGTCCCCGTCTATGGGTGCGAGCGGAAGAAACACGATGGGTACTGCTGATCCATTTGACGGCAGCACCATGCTCCGTGACCAAGCCGGATAACCGTAGGTTTGCATCAAATAACTCGCAAAATGCTGCTCGTTGTTCATCTGGATCATCTCATTTGCCATCTGGAAAATGAGCGTGTCATGTTCACCCCGACCGCTGACAGCTGAAGCCACGAAAGGGTTAGTGGCTTCGAAGAAAGTCAAGCCAAAGAAGTTCCGTTCCGTTTGATTGGGCAGTGAGGACAGAGATACATTATACTCCCCCTGCCAGTCGCGACGGGAGCTGTCAGAGTTGGTCAAAACATCCTTCTTGCAGCCATGGAAGGAGAAAGTGGCGGCCAATAGGATGACCGCCAAGAAGCCAGATCGGTAGAATTGGACTTTCATTTTCATCATTGTAAAGTTGAAAAAGTGGAAGAGTGAAGAGCGTTCAACACGAACACCGCCACAAACTTCCGCCCCCGTACAACCTCATACCGAATCTGTGATTCATCTCAACCTCCAAAAATTTGCACCTTGATCTGAAGTCTTTTTTACCTTGCATCAAAATTAAAATCTTATGAGCGACAACTCCTCTACCCAAGAGTACAGCCCCAAAATCATCGGCCACAACATCCGCCAAGCCCGAGAACGAATTGGAATGAAACAAAAAGATTTGGCTGCCATGATGGGCATCTCTGACAAAACGCTGATTGCCACCGAGTCCGGTCAACGAGACCCGGCACTGGGTGAAATCCACCAATTTGCCAAGCATTTGAAAACCACTGCCAACGAGTTGCTCCACCTTGGATCAGGGTCTGTGGTACACAACTTCCACAGCAACCAGCAAGAAGGTCAAGTGAACATCCTGAACAGTGGGCATATGTCCTCCGAACGAGAACTGTTTGAGCGGCTAATTGCTGATTTGGAAGCCCGAATAAAAGACTTACAGGTCGAGAAATCCACACATCGCGATGAAATCGCCTTCCTCCGAACGAAGGTGGCCGAATTAGAAGCAAAAACCAGTCGATCCACCTCCCACGCATGACCTCCACTATCCATCCTTCCCGCTTCCTCTCTTGGACTTCCGCTCTCCGCATCGGGAGCCACACCTTCCCGGCCACATGGCTGCTCTGCACTTTGGCGGCGCTAGTAGCGGTGTTCTGGGTGCCGTTTTTTTCCTTCGTGTTTGGCTCCGGCTGGGTGGCTCCGCTGGTAGCAGCATGGGCATTTTTTTCGGTGCTACTGATTTTTAAAAGCCTGATTTTCAAGAATATTTACAAAAACGCTACCAACAGCGGTGATGCCGCGCTGTTGGAATATTTGGTGCAGCAAAACGCCACGGGTACGCCCGGTGAAGAGGAGGTGGAGATGGAATTGCTGGAAAACGCGCTGCACCTCAAGCGGGTTCGGGCGCAAGATTGTATGGCCCCGCGCCCCGAAATTGTACACGTGGACGTACACGCCACGCTGGAAGAATTGCGGCAAATTTTTATCGAAAGCAGTATGTCGCGGGTGCTCGTCACGGACGGCGACTTGGACTCGGTGCTGGGCTATGTGCATGTGCAACAGATGTTTGCGCAGCCGCGCAGTATCCGTAGCATGAAGATGCCCATCACCTTCGTACCCGAGAGCATCGCGGTGAACGACCTGCTCAGCAAGTTCATCAAAAACCGCACGAACATCGCTTGCGTGGTGGACGAGTACGGCAGCCTGAGCGGTTTGGTGAGTCTCGAAGATGCGCTGGAACAACTTTTTGGCGACATCGACGACGAGCATGATCAAGAAGAATTCATCGAGGTGCAGGTCAGCGACACTGAGTTTTTGCTGTCCGGGCGGCTTAAATTGGAGTATGTCAACGAAAAATACCCCGCGCTCGCTCTCCCACCAGGCGACTACCAGACGCTCTCTGGCTACCTGGTGACAGCGGCGCAGACCATCCCCGAACAGGGCCTACGCCTCGAACTGGGCGGCAAAACTTTCGTGTTCGAGTTGGTCAGCGACCGTAAGATAGAGACGGTGCGGGTGCTGGTGTGAGTACCATTGTCTCGTGCAGGACAAGTCTGGTGAGGATTGGAGTTTTGTAGCAAAACAAGTCTGGGTATCGCGTTACTTTCACCGTCGAAAACCGCGAAGCGCACTTGCTCGTAAAAGTTACAGCAACAATCCGATCACCAACTTCGCCGGAGCAACCTCCGGTCCGCACCATGAAAGTAATCATCCTCGGCAACGGCATCAGCGGCGTGACCTGCGCCCGCTACCTCCGCAAACTCAGCGACTGCGACATCACGCTCGTGTCTGATGAATCGGACGAGTTTTTCAGCCGCACGGCCCTCATGTACATCTACATGGGTCACATGCGCGAGCAGGACACGCGGCCTTACGAACCTTGGTTTTGGGAAAAAAATCGCATCCAGCGGGTCCGCGCCCGTGTGCAACGTATTGATTTTCAAGAAAAAAAACTGTTCAACGCCGATGGCACGACGTTGACCTACGACAAACTCGTGCTTGCCCTTGGCTCCAAATCCAACAAGTTCGGTTGGCCGGGGCAGGACTTGGACGGAGTGCATGGGCTGTACCACCTCCAAGATTTGGCGGCGATGGAAAAGCACTCCGCCGGGCTGGAACGCGCTGTCATTGTCGGCGGCGGCCTCATCGGCGTGGAGATGGCCGAGATGTTCCACTCTCGTCACATCCCGGTCACGTTTTTGGTGCGGGAAAGCGAGTTTTGGAACAACATCCTGCCACCCGAAGAGGCGGCCATGGTGAGTCGGCATTTGCGGGAGCATCACATTGACCTGCGCCTGGGGGAGGAGTTGACGGAAATTGTACCCGATGCTTCGGGCAAAAAATGTGGATCGGTGGTCACCAAAAGCGGCGACACCATCCCCTGCGGTTTTGTGGGCCTCACGGTGGGGGTCAGCCCGAACATTGATTTCCTGAAAAATACCGCGCTCGAAACCAACCG
>JAYSUY010000971.1:0-1082 GCA_043718855.1 Saprospiraceae bacterium
GAGGGGAGACCAGATGCCCTCCATGACTCGGCGTAAGTCGTGTCTCCCCTCCCAGTGGGGGAGGGGTCGGGGGTGGGGTTGAAACAGGCGGTGCTGCGAATGAAATCCTCGCCCCGCCATCTGCAAGCACCTGAACATCATGCACTTGAAAATTAGCCGTTTGTCCCTGCTTCGACCACGACACTGTGCGCCGTCCCGTTTTTTCAGCCGACCACTCCTGCACAGCGAGGGCAATTTTTTCATCATCGGCACAAAAAATCAGCGTCTCGGTGGTGTCGAACAGGCGCATCTTTTCCCGCACCTTATCCATCTTGGAGGCAAAACCCTCCCGGTGTGCCGGACCGATGTTGGTGAAAATACCGATGCTGGGCTGGATGACGCGGGCGAGCCGCTCCATCTCGCCGGGCTGCGAGATGCCCGCTTCGAACAGTGCGAGCGTGTGCTGCTCGTTCATAGCCCACACCGAGAGCGGTACGCCTACCTGCGAGTTGTAACTTTTGGGGCTGCGCACGATGTTGAAATCGGGCGAGAGCAACTGGTGGAGCCACTCTTTCACCACCGTTTTTCCGTTGCTGCCGGTGATGCCGACCACTGGGATGTGGAACTGCGCCCGGTGCCAGGTGACGAATGTTTGCAGCGCGTCCAGCGAGTTTTTGACCTGTAAAATGTTGGCCTCCGGCAAAGCCGAAACGTCCACCGGTTGGCAGACCACAAAGTGTCGCACGCCGGCGCGGTAGGCATCGGCGAGGTAGCGGTGGCCGTCGTGGCGCTGGCCGGGCAGGGCAAAAAAGAGGGACACGGGCGGGGCAGTCACCGTGCGACTATCGAGCAGGAGTTGCTCGATGGGTGCCGAGGGGTTGGCCTGCTGGAGCCAGTCGGCGCGGAGGATGTGCTGGATTTGGGAGAGGGTATACATCATTGTTTTGTTTGCCCATCCGGGTGCTGTTACTGTTTGGAGGCAAGCGGCTAAGTTTTTACATCAGGACTTTTGCACAACCCTGAAGGGGTTGAACGTGAATAGACCCGGATGCAATCCGGGTTTTATGAATAAACGTGGAAGCAACCCTGAAGGGGTTGAACTT
>JAYSUY010000972.1:0-3025 GCA_043718855.1 Saprospiraceae bacterium
CCCAGCGGGCATACCCGGGCCGGGCAAATGCGCCGCCGCATGGCAGGAGTTGGTCATGCAGTACAATCTCGTGGGCGAGCTCTTGAACAGTGCTCAGACCTGCCTCGTGGCGATGGGCGTAACCATCGTAGCCGCCATGTTGCTGGCCTATTTGAGCCGGATCCCGTTCTTCGAGCCATTGGTCACGGTGCTCACCAAGTTTCGCTTTCTGTCGCTGATCGGGCTGAGTTTCCTGTTCCTGCTCTTCACCGCTACCTCTTGGCAGGCCAAACTGACCACCATGAGTTTCAGCATTCTCACCTACCTGCTCACGGGGGTTCTGGCCGTCATCCGCGACATCCCGCAGCGGATGTACAACTACGCCCGCACCCTGCGCATGGGCGAGGGCGAAGTGACTTGGTACACCGTTGTGCGCGGCACCCTCTACGAAGCCTGCGACCTGATGGTGCAGAATTTTGCCATCGCGTGGATGATGCTCACCAGCATCGAGGCCATGTTCCGCGAGTATGGCGGCGTGGGCGCACTGCTCGTCAACGTGTACCAGCGCAAGGGCTTCGAGTACGTTTTTGCCATTCAGATCACCATCTTAGTGGTGGGCCTGCTGCTCGACAGCCTGCTGCGCGGCGTGATCTGGATCGCTTTCCCGTGGAAAAGAACCCCGACACACAACCCGCTGCTCAGATGGATTGCCGGGTGAACAAGGGAAGGATGAACGATAAACTATAAACGATGAAAATGTCAGCCCAAATCATTGTAATTCAATGGCTTGGATTGCTCATCGTTCATCGTTTATAGTTCATCGTTCACTTATCACATTGACCACATTTCTACATTGACCACCTTGATTTTAAAAATGGATTACGAAGTCAAAGACACCGTTTTGCTCGACATTGACATCGAGTCTTTTGAGTACCACCCCGGGCAGCCCGTGCTGCGCAACATCCACCAAGAGGTGCGCGATATCGTGCGCCCCAATGTCACTCAAGGCCAAGTCGTGGCGATACTCGGGCCTTCGGGCATCGGGAAATCCACACTTTTTGAACTGATTGCAGGACTGCGCGAGCCGACCCAGGGGCAGGTCAGGGCCTACGATGCGATCAGCAAAACCCTCGCTCCGGCCCACACAGGCATGGTCGGCATGGTGTATCAATCCTACGAACTCTTCCCCTTTCTCACTGTGCGGGGGCAGTTGGCGCTCGGCGCGAGAAAAGGCGGCCTCAGCACGCAAGCCGCTCAGGAGAAAGTGGAATTTTACCTCGACCATTTTCGGCTGCGCGATCATGCCCGAAAATACCCCAACCAACTCTCCGGCGGCCAGCGTCAGCGCCTCGCCATCGCGCAGCAATTGCTGTGCAGCAACTCGATACTGCTCATGGACGAGCCGTTCAGCGGCCTCGACCCCCTGCTCAAAAACTCGATCTGTGAACTCATCGCCGAAGTATCCCAGTTGGATGAACATAGGACCATCATCATCGTCTCGCACGACATTGAGCCGACCATGGCCATCGCCGACACCGTATGGCTAATGGGCAAAAATGCCGACGGCACAGCCTCCATCGTAGAGACGATCGACATGATAACACTCGGTTTCTGCTGGCGCAAAAACATCCGCGAAGAGGATGGATTTCAACGACTTGTTTTTGATGTGACCAAGCGGTTTGTCCAACTTGCAGGGTGAACGCCTGCACAATCCTTCTGCCCATCGAATTGGCCACAAAAAATTTGGGCTTGGCACAGTTTTGGGAGTTTTTCAGCGGCCTCCCAGTCACAGTGTCCAAACCAAAAACAATGCGCATGAATGGACAAGATTTACCCGGTACCCTTCAACATTTTCCCCTGCTGGCCGCTCTCTCAACGGAAGAGCGAGACTGGCTCGCCCGAACTGCCGAACGAAAACTGGCCCCCAAACACGCCTTCATTTATCTGGCCGACGAGCCGGGCGACTTCATTTGCCTACCCATCAGCGGTGCTGTGAAAATCGGCATCTACTCGCCAGATGGAAGGGAAATCATCAAAAACATCGCGCACCCGTACTCGGTGTTCGGCGAATTGGCGCTCACGGGAGAGTGCTATCGCGCCGAATTTGCCGTTACGATGAACCGCGAGGTGGACTACCTGCAAGTGAAGGCGAGCGATTTTCAGCAACTGCTGGACCGCAATGCCGCGCTGGCCACCAACCTGATGATGTACCTCGGCGACCGCCTCCGGCGGGCTGAGCGGCAGTGGGAGTCGTTGATACTCAAAGATGTGCGTTCGCGCATCGTGGAGTTCCTGAAAGAAAGCGCCGACCTGCGCGGCCGTCAGGTGGGCTACGAGACGCTCGTGAAGCACGGCCTCACCCAACAGGACATCGCCAACCTCGTGGGGGCCAGTCGCCAAACTGTGACGGCTATCCTCAACGAACTCCGCAAGTCCAACCTAATCCACTTCAACCGCAACACCATCCTCATCCGAGACATGGACAAGTTGAATTGACCGAGCGCCTTCGCCTTCGTTCGGAAACCCAGTGTGCGAAGCGGCCTGGCCTGGCGGGCCAGGTCGCTTCGTGCGTTAGGGGGCTTGACCGGGTTAGCCGCAGGGTGTCGCTCATCTTCCCCATTTTGGGGCGGGATCGGGATCGGAGTTGCAAGTCGTTTTTCAAAAACAAAATTGCTGTACCGCAAATCAAGTAGCCCTAACTTTGCCTCCAGCTAATCCAACTGCCCCAACTGCTATGGCTCCCTGTTCATAGTTCATCCTTTATAGTTCATCGTTCCTACTCCATGTCCCAACCGATACGCTCCTTACTCTTCGCGCTCTTTTTGGTGCTGCCCAGCACGGCGGCTCACGCGCAGCAAGACCCCATGTTCACCAAGTATGTGTTCAACAGCCTGACCTTCAACCCCGCCTACGCAGGCAGCCGCGACGTGCTGAGCCTCTGCGCCATCCACCGCCAGCAGTGGGCCGGGCTGGACGGTGCGCCAGTCACGCAGTCCGTCACTGCCCACTCGCCGCTGCGCGGCAAACGCGCCGCCGCCGGGCTTTC
>JAYSUY010000973.1:0-1082 GCA_043718855.1 Saprospiraceae bacterium
GGTTTTTCTCCTCCTTCAACTGCTTGATGAGTTTGTCTACCTCACGGCTCGTGTTGGCACTTTGGCGCAATTCAAACTCTTTTTGATCCAGTTTGTGGCGTTTGCGCTTCACTTCGAGGTCGTGGTGCAGGCTGTCGTAGGTCTTGATGAGCCGCTCCAGCGATTGCTCGCGCTCCGTCACCGTGCGCAGTTTTTCCTCCAACTCCTGCTTCTCGCGTTGCAGTTCGATAAGGATGTCGTCCACCTCCGTCTCCGAGCCGGTGCGCTTGCGGGCATAGCCGATGATGTCCTTCGAGAGGCCACTTTTTTCCGCAATCTCGAAAGCGTAACTGCTGCCAGGGCGGCCCACCTTGAGTTCGTAGGTGGGCGAAAGCGTATCCTTGTCAAAGTGCATATTGCCGTTGAGGATGCCCGGATTGCGAAACGCAAACACTTTGAGGTTGGAGTAGTGGGTGGTGATGACGGCATACACGCCCTTGCGGTGGAGTTGGCGGAGGATGGCTTCGGCGATAGAGCCGCCGGGCTTGGGGTCGGTGCCGCTGCCCATCTCATCAATCAGCACGAGCGTCTGCGGCGTGGCTTTTTCGAGAAAAACGCGGGCATTTTGGAGGCGCGAAGAGTAGGTACTGAGGTCATCCTCAAGGCTCTGCTGGTCGCCGATGTCGGCAAAAATTTGGCTAAAAATACCGAACTCGCTCAGTTCGTGGACAGGTACAAGCAGACTGCTCTGCACCATAAGTTGCAGTAAACCAACGGATTTCATCGCCACCGACTTGCCCCCAGCGTTGGGGCCACTGAGTACGAGGATGTGGTTTTCGGGGTGGAGCCGCAACTCGAACGGCACGGTCTTACGCCCCAAATTTTTGTTTTTCAAAAACAGCAACGGGTGGAAGCCCTTGCGTACATGTATGATGGGTTTTTCCTTCAAAATCGGCATCCCGGCCCGCATAGCGAGCGCGATGCGACCTTTGGCGTGGATGATGTCGAAGCGCACCAGCGCAACCAGATACTTGCGGATGAGCGGGGTGTAGGGCCGCACGGTGGTACTCAGGTCGCGGAGAATTCGGAATATCTCGCGCTTC
>JAYSUY010000974.1:0-8474 GCA_043718855.1 Saprospiraceae bacterium
ATGGTGTTCAGTTCATCGAGATCGTGGTCTTCGCTGCCCAGCACGAAGACGGGTACGACGCGGTACTGACCCGCCGACTGCGCCTCGGCTGTTTCGGCCAAGTTGATGGTTGTGAGGGCCTTGTACAAAAAATATAGCGGGCCGAGGAACAGGCTGGGCTGGTGGGCGGTGGTGACGGTGAAGGTATCGACGTGGCTCAGGTCGGCGATGTTGCGCAGCACCGGCGCGGCTTCGGGCAGGTGGCGGTACTGGTCGTGCAGCACTTCCACCAAGTCGGTGCGGGGGTAGGTGCGGCCCCGACGCTCTGCCACGAGTGCATCGAAGGATTGGGGGCGGGCAGGGTGCTGGAAAAACGGAACGAGGCGCGGGTCTCCGATGGCGTAGGCGATGTCGGTCTTGGCGAGTTGGGGGACTTGGGGGTAGGGGAGGAGGGTTTTGTGCATTGCTGGAAAGGAAAGAGGCAAGGAGCAAACCGCAAAAAGCAAAATTGCTGGGCGGTAGCGGGAGAAACAAGATTCGCCCAGTTGGGTTTGGCGGAGCCGGGAAACTTTTCAGTTATTTGTCCGCTACACGAAACGCTGCCATGTCCTCCAACTCAATTTCCGCTTTGCTGAATGCCTACGTCACTACGTTCGACGAGGAAAAACTTTACCTAAAATTGGCCCTCGAACTGGTGCATCAACACCCCGACGACTGCTGGAAGCGCAGCCTGCTGACGGGCCACTTCACCGGCTCGGCTTGGGTGCTTGGCCCGGATGGGACGCAGGCACTGCTCATCCACCACCGAAATCTGGACAAGTGGGTGCAGCCCGGCGGCCATGCCGATGACACGGACGATTCGCTGGCCGAAACTGCTGGCCGGGAGGCGCAGGAGGAGTGTGGACTGAACGGCCTCACCTTGCTTTCGGAGCAGATTTTTGACTTGGATGTCCATGTGATTCCCGCTAAGCGCGAGGTGCCGGAGCATCTGCACTACGATGTCCGGTTTTTGTTTCAGTCTGATAGCGAGGTGTTTAGTGCAGATTTTTCGGAGGTGAAGGCTGTAAAGTGGGTGCCGCTGGAGGAATTGGCGACAGCCGATTTGCAGCAGTCGGTGCGGCGAATGGTGCTGAAAGTATCTCGGAAGTCTGTTCCGGGGATGTCGTAGCGAGATGCCGCCGAAACTGACTCCCAGGGTATTTTTACTTTTTCTTCAAGTAATTCAGCGCAAACTCTACCCAATCGCGAACCTCCACATCAGGCTGTAACTGTGGCACAATCCCCACATTGTCAAGGCCTTGCCCTGCATCAATGCGCATGGAGCGGGAGGTAGCCCAGCCGAGCCGCCATTTTTTGCAGGAGTAGGCCATGTGGTGCATGTTGCCGTAGTCCAGCACTCCGGCGGTGGGCGAGCCGATGAGCGTCACTTTTTTGCTTTGCTTGGCGGCCAGCACAAATTGCTCGCAACTGCTGCCGCAGCCGCCGTTGATCAGTACGGCTACTTTCTGAGGGTAAGGCCTTACAATCTTCATTTTTTTGGTCGAGTTTTTCCCCTTTAACAGTGTTCCCGGATGGCGCAGCATTTTCTTTTCCATCCGCTTGGCGTATTGCCGTGTGCTGCGCGGGTAGTTTTTATCGTGCTGGAGCAAGCGGTATTTCTCCGCATTGTCAACCGTAGCAAACTGCTGTGTGCCAGCAACCTGAACGGGCTGGGTGTAGAGGTAAGGCATCACTTTCGAGTAACTGACATCACTGCCGCCACCGTTGTTGCGCAGGTCGATGATGAGGTTGGGTGTGCGGGCCAGCAGATCGGCGTGGGCGGCCAGTAGGCTGTCGGTGATGTGCCGCAGGTTGTGATCAAAAGTAGGGATGCGGAGCAGCAGGGTCTGGTCGTCGAGTTTTTTCAGTTCAAATTTTGTGGAAACCACGCCACCTGGTGGTGCGTAGGGCGATGGAAAACGGGCCACCGCATCGTCGCTCACGGCTTCGGGGTACACCTTGCGCCATCGGCCTACGCCTTTGATTTCCAATACTTTGCCATCAGTAAATGCTTGGTGCTGGTTGGCGGAGTGGTCGCGCATGAAGTACTCGGCTTCGTGGTAACCGCTTTTTGCCAGCGAGAGGTTGAACTTGATCTGGCTTGGCATCCACCACACGCTATCGGCCTTTAGAATGACTGCGCTATAGCCCCTGAACTGTTCGGCACCAAGCGGCGTAGGCAGCACGACTACCCGATAGGTACCATCCATGTTCTGCCAAATGCCTTCGACTGGAGTGGCTTTTTCGCCCCGCTGGTCGAGCAGTTGCTTTGCCCTGCGCTCGGTCATCGATATGCTGGGTTCGGCAGTAAAACGCGCTCGGATGTCCTCCGGTTTGGGTTCTTCGGGCTGGCTGCCTCCAGCATTGTTGGCGATTTGCAGGTGGCCGTCCCTAAAAAAACGGAGCCACTCGCCCATGAGCCGAAGACAGGTGGTGTCGGCGGCTTGCTCGGTTTGGGCCAGTAGTTGGGTACTGAGCGCATCCAGCGCGGGCTGTGTTTGGGCGGTCGCTTTGTCGCGGTAACCAGCGTAGTTGGTGGCAATTTTTTGCTGCATCCACTCAAAGTTTTCGCGGCAGTCGCAGGACTGTTGGGAGAAAGCGGAGACTTGCGCGAGTAGGATGAGGAGGCAGGGTAGTGCGGAGTGCAGGAAAGGTTTCATGTCAAATATTTTGGGGCAAAGACGGGCTGCGCATAGGGATGTTGCAAGAATTAGGCTAAAAAAGGCAAAAAAAGGGCAGCACGACTTGGGTGTCGTGCTGCCCTTTTTCTCAGATCACTTCTTGTCCACCGTCAGTCGCCAGGGCCGATTGGCAATCTCCCAAGCCGTATGGAAGGCCAATTGAGTGCGCTTGGCAAGGGCGTTGAAGTCGATTTTGTCCACCGTATCGGTCGGTTTGTGGTAGTCTGGGTGGGTGCCGTTGAAGTAAAAAATAGCGGGGATGCCTTGCAGCGCGAAGTTGTAGTGGTCGCTGCGCTCGTAGTAGCGGTTTTTGTCGGCGGGGTCGTTGTACTTGTAGTCCAGTTCGAGTTGGGTGTAGTCCTTGTTCACCTGCTCATTGATGGCGTGGAGGTCGCTGCTGAGGCGGTCGGAGCCGATGACGTAAATGTAGTTGGGGTTGCCAGTGTGCCGATCGTCCACCCGCCCGATCATGTCGATGTTGATGTCCACGATTGTTTTGCTGAGCGGAAACAGCGGAAACTGGACGTAAAAATCTGAGCCGAGGAGGCCTTTTTCTTCTCCGCTGACGAGCATGCACACCACGCTGCGCTTCGGCCCCACGCCTTTTTTCTTGGCTTCGGCGAAAGCACGAGCAATTTCGATGACCCCCGCAGTCCCCGAAGCGTTGTCGTCGGCACCGTAGTAAATCACCGAACTGTCGGGAGTGCCGAGGTGGTCGTAGTGAGCGGTCACGAAGACATACTCGTTTTTAATATTGGGGTCGCTGCCCTCAATGAAGCCGATCACGTTTGAGCCTTCGAGGGTCTTGATTTCTTTGTCCAGCGCTATGGCAATCTTACTTTTTACTTTCACGGACTTGAATTTTTCGCCGTTGCGCAGGTCAGTGATGGCGGTTTCGGCCTTGTTAGCCTTTTTGCCCAATATCGCCGCCGCTACAGTGGGCGATACGAACATACTGTTCACAAAATCAACAGGTTGACCTTCGGTATTGGCATTGGCAGGTTTCCAACCATAAGTGGATGTCATCTTGCGGTTGCTCTTGATACTCTCACCAAAATTGCTGTCCACGATGAACACCATGATCGCGCCCTTGCTTTTGGCCAGTTGCACCTTCCGTTTCCAGTCGACCGACCAACTGGAGCGAAACTCTGACCGAGTGATGAGAGATTTGCCCGCATTGTCCATCGGCTCGCCATCGTAGAAGATGACCGCTTTGCCTGCTACGTCGGTTTTGCCGTAGTCATTGTAGGTGGAGTCCTCAATGCCGTAGCCCACGAACATGATTTCTTTTAGATCAAGTTGTGGATTGGAGGGGTTGAAAGCAGGGTAAACGTAAAAGTCTGTGCGGTTTTTGAACTCTTGATCACCCACTTTCAGGCTGATTTTTTTCCACGATTCACGTTGCAGGTAGATGTTTTGGAAGTAAGTGTTTCGGTCGCCTTTGGTGGGCAAGCCGATGGCTTTGAACTGCTGGGCAATGAAATCTGCGGCTTTACGCTGGCCCAGCTCGCCCGTTTCGCGGCCTTCGAGAGAGTCAGAAGCCAACACTTCAACCAATGGGCGCAAGTCTGTGGCGAGAATGCCATCGGCGTAAGGCTTGGGGTCGGGCAAGTCGTATTCTCGTTTCGGTTTTTTGTTGCGAATGCGCTGCGCTTGGGTAGAATCCAGAATTTGTGCGGTGGCTTCGGCCCCAAAAGTGAGGAGCAGGAGGAGCGTCAAAAGACGAAGTTTCATGTGCTGTGCTAATTTGTTTGTACTCAAAAAATAGGGCTTTAGCCTTTGTTCTCCCATTTTGATGTGGGCAAAACGAACGGCTAAAGCCCTCTTGTATGGCTATTGGTTGTTGGCGGTTAGCCACTGGCTTTTTTTATGCCAATGGCTAATAGCCAACAGCCAACAGTTATTTCTTCCACGGCAGATCCAGCACACGCTGTGCAGCCACTTCGCCGAGGCGGATACCTTCGGTACAATCCATGCGGAAGTGTACACCGAGCGGTATGCGCGATATTGCGTCCTCCTCTGTCATGTGGCGGAAGGAGGAGAAACTGCGGGGCGTACCGTTGAATTCTGCCCGATCTTTGTGGCAGTTGTCCACGAAGGAGTAGGTGCCTGGGTGCTGTTTGTTGAACTCAAAGAACGAAGACAGAATCTTGCCGCCAGCACCGCCGAAGCCCGAGTGACCCGAAGGATAAGCCGGAAAAGCAGGGGTAACCCCCTTGAACCCAGCTGGCTCATTGTCCAAGATGGAGGTGAAATTGGCCGCCTCTGGGTACTCTTGGGTCATCACGCGGCGGATGTACGACGCTGGGCGCTCCACGTTGTAGTAATATTTGGAGTGCCAAATCGATACGCCACAGTCGTTCATGGCCATGCCCAGTTTGGCAAACAATTCAGCGCAGGTAGCCAAGTCAGTTTTTTCTTTGATCACCACCTGATCGGCAATGGCAACCAAGCGTGACGGGGGAGAAAAAGTCTCCTTCAGGATGTCGTCGCTCCAAAATTCACCCAACCAACGCTCTTCATAAGCACCAGGGCCATTGGTCTTGATGTTCTGTACCCGAAGAAAAACTTCCTCTGCTTGATTGTAAAACAGCGACTCTTTGTTCTCACTGTATGGGATGGGTGGGTAAGCCAATTTATCGGCCTCCTTGATGGCGAACACCCGTGCTTTGCCCCAGTACGGGAACATGGCCCGACTAAAATCTGGATAAGTCGGCTGCCATTTGCCCGGCCCAGCAGGTGGGGTATAGGTCAGCGGCTGAGGATTCAGGAAGCCATTGTGTGAGTTGAGATCAGTGGCACTCCACTCGTACATGGCGAGGCCGACAGCCTTGCCGCGCTGCTCGGAGCGGTCGAGTATTTCAGCACTTGTCTCGCTTTGGTACTGCGACCGGAGCGCATTGCGCAGTTGTTTGATCTGGCTAAAAAGTTGCGCCTGATCATTTTGCATATGGAAAAAGTAGCGCTCCATCATAGTGAAGTAGCACTCGTTCACCACCGCTGGCCAGTAATGCTGGGCGTTTTGATCGGCTTCTGGGATATTGAGGCCAGCGTACAAGTTGGCCAGCGAGTTGTTTTCTGGGATGCCAGGCAGCACGGCTTCGTAGGCGGCAAAACCCATGTAGGCCAGTGCACGTGGTGCAGGTCCAGGACGGTAGCCAGCCGCGTAGCGGTCGATTCCCATGAACAACTCGTTCCATTTCACATAGACGTTGCCGTCGTGGAAGCGGGCGTTGTCAAGGCGGTCAGCAGCAGGGATGGGGGTGTGTACGTCGCTGCAAGATTGCAGGGCCAACATTCCAACAACAGCTGCTAAGAAGAGCGATTTTGTGTGTCTAAAAAATTTCATGTGAGACTAAGTTAAGTAATACGGTTTGAAGATTAAAGGATTAAACAAAAACCGTGCAAAGGTAGAAAAATGTGGAGAATGAGTGGTAATGAGACCAATAAGATCAATGTGAACAATCAAATCAATGTGGCTAATGTGGTCAATGGGGGCTATCGCAGCAGGGTCGCGTTGCTATTTCGCGCCACTTCGGTGCCATCGGCTGTGCGGCGCACCACCACACGGTAGAAGTACACATCGGCTGGCGCAGGCTTATCGTTGAAAATACCATTCCAGCCCTTGTTTTGGTTGTCAAGTGTGCTGTCGTACACTTTTTCGCCCCAACGGGCCCATACTTCGAGCAGCAGCAGCGTGTAGCCCAGCATGGCTGGGCGCAGCAGATCGTTCACATCATCGCCGTTGGGTGTGAAAGCGTTGGGCATTTGCAGCAATTCTTCGATGACTTCCACCGTCACACTATCCGAAAACACGCAGTCTCCGACACTGGCTGTCACGACATAGGTGGTGGTTTTTTCCGGCATCACGCTCAGCGTATTTCCAGAAAAAATATCGTTGCCCGACATCCAAACCACGGTAAGCCCGGCATTTGGAGATGCTACTACGAGGGTCGCTTTTGTGCCTTTGACGATGGTCGTATCCTTCGGGAGGCTCACCGATACGTTGAGCGGTGTGCTGACGGCGAAGTTCACCGTGTCCTTGCAACCCGCTGCGTCTTCCACCGTGACTGTGTAGTTGCCCGATTGCAGCCCGGTGGCGACAGAGTCCTGCTGGCCGTTGCTCCAAGCATATTTCAGGGGCTGAATGCCGCCCTGCTCGGTCACCGAAGCCGTCGCGCCGGGTGTACCGGGGCAGCCGGGCGCGACGGCTACTTCTGCTTGGATGGCGCAGCAAAACTCGACCTCCACCTGACGGGTCACGGTGACTTCACAGCCAGTGCTGCTGGTCACAGTCAACGATATTATCTTGATTCCCTTGGTTTTGTACTGCATGGTGTGCGGGCCTCGCGTGTTGGCGGTATCCGTCACAGCACCGTCGCCGAAGTTCCAGTGCCAGCTCGTGAGGGTGCCGATGGAGGGGGTAAAGGAGGACGTATCAGTCATCAGAATTTCTTCTCCGATGCAAATTTTGTTGTCGGCCTCATCGGTCTGGAAGCCGACTTGGGGGCCAACATACTGCGCAGTGCCACCCCATTCTACCTGAAAGCCGTTGCCGCTGGAAGTGAAGTTGTTGACCGCCAGCGCGTAAGTGGTGCCAGCCGTCAAGTCCAAGTATTTCAGGAAATTGTCCGTGATACCTGCGCAACCGGGCGGGTTGTCAATATCATCGGCTGTCAAACTGAGACCAGTAGGCCCCATGCAAGGGCTGTTGGCAAAAAAGTCGCCAGCGTTCATGCAGCGCTCTACCACCTTGTCCGCGCAATCGCCGGGGCCGTTAGGCAGGCTGTACACGATAAAATCGAGGTCGTCCTCGGGGTTGTTGGGCGTGAGTGTGAACGTGAGCGTACCGTTGGTAGATGCTGTGAAAGTGTACCAAGTCGAGTTGGCTTCACCTGAAAGAGCGCCCAGATAGCAGGGGGCTCCGTCAAACTCGGTGGGGTCGGCACCAGGGCCAGCCACGGCTTGTACATTGAAGGGCGATTTGTCGCAAAGCACTACGGCTGTGGGGCAGTCGCCAGAGATGGCATCATTGCCGAAGTAGTTGCGAATGCAGTAGGAAAACGAGCCTGGCAGCAGGCCAGCCACTCGAAAATAGTAGGTAGTGCCGGGTGTAAGGCCAGTGTGGCGCAGTTCGATGATGTTCTCCCCAACGTTGTCCGAAGCGCAGGCCAGTTCCGCCAAGCCGCCGGGGCAATTGCCGCTGTAGAGCGCGATTGCCGGGGCAAACAGGGTGCCTCCGGGGGTACTTGAACTGCCGTTGATGACGAGTGCCAACTGAGAAGCGACAGCAGTGAAACTGAACCAGATATCTTGCCCGTCAGTGGGGAAACAAGTGGGCAGCGGCACATTGCTCGGCGTGGCGAACACGGTGCTGGCCGCTTGATTGGGCGAGCAAAAATTAGAGGGGTCGGCAATGGGCGTGGTATCGGAGCAGTCGTCGCCGCTTTGGGCAAAGCCCGAAGGAATGGCGAAAAGCCAAGCGCAGAACAGGAAAAGTGCGGTGCGGAGGGCTTGCCCGCCGAAGCCTTGCCGGAGGAGGGTAGTGGTGTGCATAATTTGTGCTTTTGATTTGGGAATGAACCTGCGGCAAACTTACGTTAAAAAGTGTTTTGCGCGAAGCTGCCTCATTCCTCCCGCTGCCTCACTTTCAACTCCTTGAATGTTGTCGCTGGGTCTACCTCCCGACTGAACCTCAGGTGGTGGGCTTCGCCGATCACGATTTCTGCCGTCGTGTAAATTTCGCAGCCCTCCAGCAAGTGGCCGCCGATGGTG
>JAYSUY010000975.1:0-3023 GCA_043718855.1 Saprospiraceae bacterium
AACCTTCTCCTCAAAACCTCACCCGCGCGGCCACCACACCGCCCGCCCAGCCGCTCAGCCAAGCATCTCCATCTACATTGAACTCGTGCGGCAAATCTGTTGGCACGATGCGCTTCCGGTTTTCGGCAGCATCCGCGTAGGCCGGGTCGGCCAGCAGCAGGTTGGCACTGGGGCCGAAGGCGATGGAAAAATGGCGGCCCAAGCGCAGATCGAAGGCCAGTGCCGCTTGGCTCCACTCCTGCGCTACCGCATCAAAACTGCCGATGCTCAGGTGGCGCTGGGTGAAATCCAGCGAGATGCCCAGCCAGCGCGCTACCCGGATGCGGGTGCCAACGCCCATGCCGACAGCCCATATTTTTTCGCTCAAACTATCGGGCTTGCCCGCCGAAACCTCGGCGGCGGAGGGCCGCACCCCCGCCGTGAAGGTGGTGTAAAATGCCGGGACACCCGATTTGAATGACAAGTTGGCCCATGTCAACTCGTTCGTGCTGCCCTCCAGCACCACATAACCACCACGTTTGGAAGTGTTTATCAAACCCAGTTGCAAGCCGTGTACCTCATCAGCGCGGTTGAACAAGCCCACCTGCACCCCGCGCAGTACCCGCGCCCGGTTGGAAAGTGCGGCGAACTGCACACCGCATACCGTATCGGCTGAGTTGGAAAGGCCCGCCACTTGGCCCTGCACCGTACCCCTGTTCACCGAGTTGTACAGCCCAGCAAACTGCACCCCTGCTTGGGCACGTCGGGCATGGCTCCACACGCCATTGGCTTGTAAGCCGCACAGCACCCGCGCCCGGCTCCATACCCCGGCTACTTGCAGGCCCATCAGCGTATCGCAGAAATTGGCTAATCCAGCCAACTGCATCGGCACCGCGCCGCGCCGCTGATCGTTTATGCCACCTGCCGCTTGCAGCGCAAAACCGGGTGTGCGGCGGGCGAAGTTGTAGCCACCCGCAAATTGTGCCCCACTCAGGTGGCCACCCGTGCGGTTCCAGAGGCCTGCAAACTGCACCCCATCGGCATCGCCGCGCAACTCGTTGAACACCCCGGCAAACTGGGTTCCTTGCATATAACGGCGCGTGATGTTGCCTACTCCAGCCACCTCAAGCCTGTGGTTGCCTTTTGAGTAGCCCACCAGCAGGTTGACCGACCAGTCGTTGGCCACGTTGCCGCTTATGCCCCGGTTGGTGCCCACTTTGGGCAGCAGCGAAATCTGGCCTTTGCGATGCAGCGAGTCGCGCACGTTGAGGGTGCTGAATTTTTGCGCGGAGCGCAGGAAGGTTTGGCCCAAGCGGCTGCTCATCAGCGCGATGTCTTCCTCTACGGTGCGCGAACGGGCAGGTGGCGAGGCATTGATGTTCAGGTCGAGGTTCAGGAAGCGCGGCGTTTCGGAGGTGACGAGCAGCACCGTATCACGGAAATCCAACTTCGACACCACGATTTCGGAACGAGCCGTGACGGGCAATTCGTAGTAGCCCTCGCTGTCGGTGGTACTGGTGCGCAGGGTGCGGCGGTCGTATACGGTGGCTCCGGCCACCCGCTGCCCGCTGCTGGGGTCGGTGAGGTAGCCGCTCAGTTGGTCGTCAGTTTTTTTCTTTTTTTTTAAGATCAGGTAGCCGTCTCCGGGCTTGTATTCGAAGCCGGGGCCGAGTATCTGGAAGAGGGCTTCGCGCACGGTAACGCTGTTGCGCGCGTAGGTCACGCGCTTGCCTACTTCCAGCAGCCGCACGTTGTACGACCACTGAAAACCAGCGCGTTGTGCCACTACATCGAGGGCTTCCTGCTGCAAAACGTTGCGCAGCGCGAGGTCGATTTTGCGCTCCAGCAGGGCGATTTGGGCAAGCGTTTTTAGGGAAAAAAAAGCGGTGAGGAGGAGGGCAAGGCTGAGCCGTGTCATGTGGAGGAATTGTTTTTTGTTGTACCCCGGAACTCCGTTCCGGGCAAGAGTCGATGCGCGAATTGCAAGTTTAAATCGTTCGGTCGCTTCCTGTCCTCCAATTAATGCAGGTTTCAAACAACATGAAGCCTCCTTTTTTCAAATTCTTGAAGTACGCTGTGCTTTTGGGCACAGCCATTCTGTCGGCAAATATCTTTTGGCCGAGGCATTATGACGTGCCTGAATTACACCCAAGAGACAGCACCCAATACTGGGATTTGCCGACAGGATCAAGAATCGCATACACATTGGTGCCTGCCAAAGGCTCGAAAAAGAGCAGCCCAATCGTCTTTTTGCACGGCGGGCCGGGCGGGCCGGTCTCGGATCGATGGATCAAAACGCTCTCGGTGCTGTCGGAGGATAGCTACAATGTATACCTGTACGACCAGATCGGTGGTGGCTTTTCGGGCCGACTGGAAGACATCGAAGCCTACACTGCCGACCGCCACAAACGAGATTTGGAGGCCATCATCCAGACCATCGGTGCCGAAAAGGTGGTGCTCATCGGACAATCTTGGGGCTGCATTCTGGCTACTTTGTTCGCCGCTGAACATCCAGACAAACTAGAAAAAATCATCTTCTCTTGCCCAGGCTCCATTCTGCCGAGCCGCCCTGAACTGGCTTCGCAGGTGCCGCCTGATAGTCTGCACCTGCGCCCGCCTCATTTCACCAACGCTCAGGGCAACGACAAGGCCAACAATTGGAGAACCCGAAGCACGGCGTTTCTGGCCAGGGCCTTTGGACTGAAACTGGCTTCGGACCGGGAGGCGGACGAGTTTGCCACCTTCCTGAGCGGCGAATTGAACAAGTCGCTCGTCTGCGACCCTGCTAAAGCCCCTACGGCATCGGGGGGCGGAGGCTACTACGTTCAGGTAATGACGATGAATAGCCTCGACCAAATTCAAGACCCGCGCCCCAAGTTAAAACTTGCGCCCTATCCCGTTTTGGTGCTGAAAGGCCAGTGCGACAACCAGAAATGGGGCTTTACGAAGGAGTATGTTGACGTTTTTCAGCATAGTCAGTTGGTGGTTATCCCCGATGCGGGCCATGCGATCTTGGTGGAGCAGCCGGAACTGTACATCCAAAC
>JAYSUY010000976.1:0-1080 GCA_043718855.1 Saprospiraceae bacterium
CAGCCGGGCAGGAGCCAGAGCAGGCCCAAGAGCAAGGCGAGAAAGCCGGGAATGAATCGTTTTTTCATGTTGTGGGAAAAGTTTGAGTGTTGAAAAAGGGAGGGGGGGCCTCACCCCCGACCCCTCTCCAAAAAAGGAGAGGGGAGAAGCCGCTGGCCAGCCCTTTCCCTTTTTTGTCCCACAATATTTCTGCACAAAAACCGCCTTGTCAAATCGGGTTTTGTCGAGTTATGACAGGCGCGTTCGTCAGGCAGTCGTATTATGACAAAATTTGCCCTACTTTCGCCCGACACAGTCGTGAGACGACAATTTTTGAGTCCAATCGCCTCCAGATTGTCATAACTCGACAAAAGTTTTTCACCCAACCCGTCCTTTTTCCGCATGAATCGCCCCTTCCAACAATGGCTCATGGAGCAGGCTGCCGCCAAATTGCCGCCCGGCCAAATGCTCTTCTACGAAATCAAGCAGATCCTGCAAGGCTCCGAGAGTAACATTTACAAGAAAATCAGGCTGGAAACCGAGATGAAAATGGAGGAGGCTGCCCTCATCGCCTACCACTTCGATATTTCGCTTGACCGCTATGTGCATCGAGACAAACCGGGCCGAGCAGTGTTCCACTATCAGCCCTTGCAACAGGCCTTTCGCTCGCCTACTGATTTTTTGCACATCCTCAGCGCAGAGATGGCCCACATCCTCACCACGCCCAAGCCCTTGGTGTGGTACGCCACCAACGAGGTGCCGATATTCCACTATATGCCCCACCGCAACCTGCTGGCGTTCAAACTGTACATCTGGAGCCGCATCAGTTGGGCCTTGCCGGAGTATGCCCGCGCCAAGTTTTCGGCAGAAGACATGTACGCCACGCACCCCGCCATTGAGCAGCATCGGCAAGATATTGCCTCGTTTTATGCCCAAGTACCCACACGGGAGTACTGGCCGCTGCACATCCTCGACCACACGCTCAACCAAATACGGCACTGCGCCAAAGCGGGCTTTTTTGCGCAGCCAGATACGCCAAAAGTGCTGCTCGCCGAACTGAGGGCCATGCTCAGCACGAGCCTGGAAGCGGCGCACAGCAGT
>JAYSUY010000977.1:0-3020 GCA_043718855.1 Saprospiraceae bacterium
CTGTGAGCAAAAGCGACGCATACGGGCAGGGCAAGCAAAGGGTAGGAGGGACGACTACCCTGCGCAGCCCTGCTCGTATGCGGAGCAATGTCGTGAGGGCAGCCTCACCCCGCACCCCGCTCCACTTTGGAGCGGGGTGCGGTTTTCGGCGAAGCCGAAATTTTTTTTTGGAAAATCGGCTTTTGCGCCTTTGCCGCGCTCACTGCGCCGAGCCGCGTATGCTCAGCACTTCCGCCTTTTTTTGCTCTTGAAAAAACACCCGGATTTTCTTTTTGAACGCCCCTCCCTGATAAGCATCGTACTCCACCGAGATTTCGCCGCTGGCTCCGGGTGCTACGGGGCCTTCGGTCCACTCCGCCGCCGTGCAGCCGCAAGTAGTGCGCACGGTTTCAAGCGTGAGGGGCGCGTCGCCGGTGTTTTTGTACTGAAAAACGAACTTCACGGGGCGGCCCTGCCGGATTTGGCCGAAGTCGTGGTCTTTTTCAGTCTGCCAGAGTAGTTTTGCGGTCGGGGGCAGGCTCGCAGCAGGCGAGTGGAGCAGCGGGAAGAGCAGGGCAAAAAGCAGAGCGGTCATGGTCAAGATTTTTTGTTCAACGTGTAACCCAAATCTGGGCAGCAGTGTCAGATGCGGGCAAAGTTCCGAAAACCAACGTTCGTTCATCACTCACCTCCTCATCGTTTTCAAAATATGCGATACCTTCTTTTGTTCATGCTCTTCGTCGGCCTGTTTGTCATCGGCAAACAAGCCCTTCATTTTTCGGGCAACGGTTTTCACTTCGGCCCAGGTACCCGTGGTGAAGGCCCGATGGTCACAGAAAACCGCCCAATTACAGGCTTCCATGCCATCAATATGCAGATATCTGGCGATGTCGAAGTCAGCGTTTCCGAGACGTTTATGGTAGAAGTGCAAGCGCAAGGCAACCTGCTCCCGCTGCTCAAAACCGAAGTAAAGGACGGCTCCTTGCAAATCTACTTCGACCAGTCAGTGTCGTACTCAGAAGACCTGAAAATACGCATCAGCGGCCCCTCATTTGATGGTTTGGCAGTGGGCGGCAGTGGCACCATCCGGGTCATCACCCCGCTCAGTTCCGAAAAAATGGATCTTGATGTGGCTGGCTCTGGCGACATCTATCTGCCTCAAGCCACCTTCCAATCGGCTTCTTCCTCCATCGCGGGCAGCGGCACCATCCACCTCGGCGGCACGGCCAACGATCTCAAATCAAGCATTGCGGGCAGCGGCGATATAAAAGCCAAAGACCTGACCGTAAACAACTTGGATGTGGATATTTCCGGCTCCGGCTCCGTCACGGCCAACGTGATACAGTCTCTGAAAGCCGACATCGCGGGCAGTGGCGACGTACACTACACCGGCCAACCCACGGTAGATGCCGATATTTCAGGCTCGGGTTCGGTGAAGCGGATTTGAGGCCAGCAACGTAAAAACTTAGCCGCCCAGCCCACCGAAATAAAAATGGGACACGGATAGGACGGGGTTAAACGGATTAGCACGGATTTCTCTCTAAATCCGTTTTTTTCCGTCCGATCCCGTCCTATCCGTGTCCCATTTTTGTCGTGTGCAGTACGGTAAGTACCACGACACAAATGTCTCGCAAAGGCGCAGAGGCGCAAAGTTTTGATTTTGAATGCTTTGCGCCTCTGCGTCTTTGCGAGTTAACCTAAACTAATTTTAGCGAGCCACACTTATTAGTGACAGAGGAAAATTAATCCGCTCAGTCGTCGTAGCGTTTTTTGTCGCGGTCGGAGTTGCTGCGCTTGTGGTAGCGGCCCCAAGAAAAACCGAATTTGAGCGAAGCCTGACCGTATGCACCGGAGAGTTTTTCTTCGGTGAGGCCGCCGCCGAGGTTGTAGTTCTGTACCGATCGATAACCGCCTTCAAGGCCAAAGCGGAACCAGCGGAACACGTTGATTTCTACTCCCGCAGAGGGCTGGATAATCAGCACTTGGTCTCTGCCCACACCACCAAGTTTGACTTCGCCGCGACCCACCTCAAAGTTGAGTACCGGGTGTATGGCGCGGTAGGGTACGAAGGCGTAGCCGAGTTTTCCGCCGTTGTATTTGAAGTCAAAACGCTGGTTGTCAGTACCATTCAACACTACGTCGTTGCGGAGGCTGTAGTTGCTCCAGCCGAGGCTGAGCGATTTGCCGAATTCAAAACCGAAGAAACCGCCCCGGTTCCAGGCATCGGTGTTGGCATACTCAGTGTACTGGTGGGTGTAGCCACCCCAGATGCCCGAAAAGCCCCAGTTGCGGCTGCCGAACAGCGTTTCCTCGCGTTGGGCGGACAGGGTGAATACAGTGAGCAGTAGAGGGAGGGCCAGCAGACAAGATTTGGTGTACTTCATAATTGTTGTTGATTTTGTTTGTAGAACAATGGAAGGGTCGTCATTTTGATCATTGGGTCAGTCGTCATTTTCGGTAGAACAGCGTGACGGGCGAAACGACAGCAAGGTTACAGAGCGGTTGCAGCATTAAGAAAATTTTAGCAGTTGTGGGAAAATGACCCGAGGTAAGATCACGGCATAAAAAAATGGCTTTTCTGGCATCGATGAAAATTTCAGATTCTTATTTCAATCTTTGCCCGTGAAATGTGCGGCACCATATTGCCCACCAGTCAGCCATCAAAATTTTCAAAAACATGAAGAAAGTTACTGTTGCCCTTGTCATTGCCTTGTTTTGTTCCAGCCTTGCACAAGCGCAGAAATCGGATGTGGACAAAGCCTACAAAGAGGCTTGCGACTGCATCACAGGCTTAGAAAAGAAAAAATTGAAGGAGGAGGAAAAGAAGGCCGAAGGCATGGCCTGTTTGCAAAAAGTAATGTTGGCTAACATTGAGGCTTTGGCCAAAGATAACGGCTACGAGATGAGCGATATCAACACGGAAACAGGGCGTTTGATCGGTGAAAAATTCGGCCAAACACTCGTGACCAAATGCCCCGCTTCCATCAGTTTCTTCATGGTGGCTGGCAAGGAAGAGATAGAGAAAAATGGCGCGCCCGTCA
>JAYSUY010000978.1:0-1078 GCA_043718855.1 Saprospiraceae bacterium
CGACTCCAAGTCGCCCCCGCACCACTAACAGTTCTGTCCATTGATATGACCGCAGAAGAATAATCGGCCTCTGTCAAGCAAAGTTGACCGAGATCATCCGATTTCGTTTTGATCTGGGCATGGCGACTGTTTTTGATTTAACTTTTTCATGCGCAAGTTCAGTTTTGTTGACTTGAACTCTGACACACTTTTCTAAACAGTCTCGCTACCTTTGTCGCCCGCAAAAGCAAGCGGCCCTCCATCACAAATCGAAAAACCAGAAACATTACAACCCACCACCTGTCAAGCATGAAATTTTTGGTTTGCATCAGTCAAACACCCGACACCACCGCTAAGATTGCCTTCAGTGCCGATGGCACTGAATTCAATACCGTAGGTGTGCAGTTCATTATGAACCCTTACGACGAGTGGTACGCCCTCGTCCGCGCTTGCGAACTGCGCGAAACACTCGGAGGCTCCGTCACTGCCCTCAACGTAGGCCCAGCAGCCAACGAGACCACCATTCGCAAGGCACTCGCCATCGGCGCCGATGATGCAGTGCGCATCAGTGCCGATCCGAAAAGCGCAGCCTACGTCGCCAAACAAATTGCCGACTACGCCCGCGCACAAAACTTCGACATCATCTTTTTCGGAAAAGAAACCATCGACTACAACGGCTCAGAAGTAGGCGCGATGGTGGCTGAACACCTCGATTTGCCCTACGTTTCCTACGCTTCCAAACTTGACCTCAACGGCAACACAGCCCTGCTGGAGCGGGACATCGAAGGTGGCGTGGAGGTGCTGGAAGTGGATACGCCCTTCGTGGTGAGTGCCGCCAAAGGCATGGCCGAGCAGCGCATCCCGAATATGCGCGGCATTATGACCGCCCGCAGCAAGCCGCTCCAAGAAGTATCCCCCACCCCGTTCGACGACCCAGCCCGTAGCACAGGCTTCACACTTCCACCCGCCAAAGCGGGGGTCAAACTGCTCCAGCCCGATCAAATGGATGAGTTGGTGAGGCTGCTGCACGAAGAAGCCAAGGTTATTTGAGTTATGAGGTGTGGAGTTATGAGTTATGAGGTGCGAGACTCGTGGCACT
>JAYSUY010000979.1:0-3015 GCA_043718855.1 Saprospiraceae bacterium
GATCTCGCCGAACTCGAAGTGAGCGGCACTTGGCGAGAGGTACCCGACCGCGACCAGTACGGCGACACGCCCGAAGAACAGCGGTTCAGCATCGCCCTCGAACTCTGCATCACTTGGCTCAACCGCATCCTGTTCCTCAAACTGCTCGAAGGCCAGTTGGCCCTCTGGAAACCAGCAACCAACTCAAAATTCTTGCACCCCGGCCGGGTCAAAGACTTCGACGAACTCAACGAACTCTTTTTCCATGTGCTGGCCGTACCCGAAGCCGAGCGCAGGGCCTCGGTGCAGGAAAAGTTTGGCGGCATCCCCTACCTCAATTCCTCGCTGTTCGAGCAGACAGAACTGGAACGCCGCACCTTGCGCGTCAGCACACTCAAAGACCGCCTCGAAATGCCGCTGCCGCCCAACACCGTGCTCCGCGACGGCACCGGCAAGCGCAGGTCGGGCCAGATGCTCACCCTGCACTACCTGTTCGATTTTCTCGAAGCCTACGATTTCAGCAGCGATGCCCGCGCCCGCATTCAGGAGGAAAACAAGGACATCATCAACGCCTCGGTGCTGGGCCTCATCTTTGAAAAAATCAATGGCTACCGTGACGGCTCGTTTTTTACGCCCGGCTTCATCACCATGTACATGTGCCGCGAGACCATCCGCCGCACGGTGCTTCAAAAATTCAACGACCAGTACGGCTGGGACTGCCAAAACCTCGAAACCGACCTCTACAACCGGCTTGATCGGCTCCACGACTTCGCGGCAGCCAACGCCACCATCAACAGCCTCCGCATCTGCGACCCGGCGGTAGGCAGCGGCCACTTCCTCGTCTCCGCGCTCAACGAACTCATCGCCATCAAAAGCGACCTCGGCATACTCACCGACCGCACGGGCCGCCGCCTGCGGGTGCGGGCTACGGTGGGCAACGACGAACTCATCCTCACCGACCGCGACACCGACCTGCCCATCGAGTACCGGCCCGGCAACCGCGACGCGCAGACGGTGCAGGAAGCCATTTTTCACGAAAAACAAACCCTGATCGAAAACTGCCTGTTCGGCGTGGACATCAATCCTAAGTCGGTGATGATCTGTCGGTTGCGCCTGTGGGTAGAGCTGCTCAAGCACGCTTACTACCGGGTGGACGGGAGCCTCCAGACCCTGCCCAATATTGACATCAACATCAAAACGGGCAACTCCCTCGTCAGCCGATTCGCACTCGATGAAGACCTGAGCGATGTGTTCCGGCGGCAAAAATTCAGCCGCCTGGACTACCTCATCGCCGTCGAAGCCTACAAACACGCCAGCAGCAAGGACGGCAAAGAGGAACTCCGCGCTTTCATTCAGCGCATCAAGGACGAGTTCCGGCAGACGGTGCTCAACCGCAACCCGTTCGCCAAAAAACTCTCGAAACTGCGGGGCGAACTGGTGCTGCTCGACAACAACCTCGACCTTTTTGGCAACGCCAAAAAAGACGCAGCCACCATCGAAAAAGAAAGCAAAAAACTCCGCGCCGAGATCGCCGACCAAGATCAGCAACTCGAAGCATACAAGAGCGGGCCGCTCTACCGCAACTCCTTCGAGTGGCGTTTTGAGTTCCCCGAAGTGCTCGACGAGGCTGGCCACTTCGTCGGATTTGATGTGGTGGTGGGCAATCCGCCCTACATCCGGCAGGAGGAACTGGCTGCGCAAAAGCCTCATTTTCAACAACATTTTGCCACCTACGCGGGCACGGCCGACCTGTATGTCTATTTTGTGGAGCGCGGTATGCAGGTGCTGCGGCCCGGCGGGCAGTTCAGTTACATCCTGCCCAATAAGTGGATGCGGGCGGGCTACGGCGACCGACTGCGGCAGTATGCGAAGCAGTTTCGCATTGAACGCATCACCGATTTTGGCGACCTGCCCGTGTTCGAGGAGGCCACCACCTACCCCTGCGTGTTCGAGATGCAAAACGCCCCGGCCCACGACACGCTCCGAGCCACCAACCTCAGCACGCTCGATTTTGAGACCGACCTCTTGCACCACGTAGCCGCCCACCAGTTTGAGGTGCGCCTCAGCAGCCTCAGCGACACGGGCTGGACACTCACCAACCAGCAGGTGCAAAACCTGCTCGACAAACTCCGGCAAGCCGGCACCCCGCTGGGCGAATATGTGCAGGGAAAAATCTACTACGGCATCAAAACCGGCTTCAACGAAGCCTTCGTAGTGGACGCGGCCACCCGCGAGCGGCTCATCGCCGAAGACCCGAAAAGTGAGGAGGTGATCAAGCCGTTTTTGGCGGGCAGAGACATCAAGCGGTACCAAACGCCAGTGAGCGACAAGTTTTTGCTTTTTACCCGGCGCGGCATCAAGATCGAAGATTACCCTGCGGTTTTGAGGCACTTGGAGCAGTTCAAGGCGCGGTTAATGCCTAAACCAAAGGGATTTAAGGGCGAATGGGAAGGGCGAAAGGAAGGCACTTACCTCTGGCACGAGATTCAGGATGCGGTGGATTATTGGCACGAGTTTGAGAAATCGAAGATTTCTCTGCCCGATATTGCCATTCAGATGCAGGCGATTTATGAGGAGTCAAGTGCTTTTTGTGTAAACACCGCTTACATCATCCCAGTCGACGACAAATTTCTACTTGCCTTACTCAATTCAAATTTGACGCTGTTTTTCTATTCGAATATTACCTCTTCAATTCGAGGCGGCTATCTGAGGTTTATCAATCAATACTTGGTTCAAATCCCCATCCCCGCCGCCACCGACGCTGAGAAAGCCGCCATCACCGCCCTCGTCACCCAAATCCTCGACCTAAAAAAAGCCGACCCGCAGGCCGACACCGCCGCGCTGGAATCGGAGATAGACCGCCTCGTGTACACGCTGTACGGGCTGACGGAGGAGGAGGTACAGATCGTGGAGGGAGCGTAAGAAAATGGCGGCATATCCAACCTTCGCTGGTTACCTCAGTTCAGGGCTTTCCTATAAAAACCGGATGCTTTCTTTTACAGCAAAATTGTCATGTCGCAACGAAGTGGAGACATC
>JAYSUY010000980.1:0-3015 GCA_043718855.1 Saprospiraceae bacterium
TTCGTCACCCAAAAATACCTCGGTTATCCGCTTTTCAGCACCTTCTTTTATCCTCGCAGCCCCCCCCCCGGCTGTTGCATTTGAACCTTGAATCTGCGACACGAGACGACAGAGAATGGGCTTTCCGATACCAAACAACAACTTTCTTCTACCTTCGCCGCGCTTTAACCACCACTATTTATGGAGCAGCTGTTAGAAAAATATAAGTCCCGAAAACCAGAGATCGTGTTCGAGTGGCATGACGAGGAGACCGATGCAACAGGCTGGATCGTCATCAATTCCCTCCGCAACGGCGCGGCGGGCGGCGGCACCCGGATGCGCAAGGGCCTCACCCGCGAAGAGGTCATCTCGCTGGCTAAAGTCATGGAAATCAAGTTTAGCGTGTGTGGCCCAGCCATTGGCGGAGCCAAAAGCGGCATCAACTTCGATCCTACTGACCCACGTCGACTGGAAGTATTGCACCGCTGGTACCGTGCCGTATTGCCCATTCTAAAAAACTACTACGGCACTGGCGGCGACCTGAATGTGGACGAAATCAAGGATGTAGTCCCCATCACCGAGGCACTTGGCCTCTGGCACCCACAGGAAGGCATCGTGAAAGGCCACCTGAAACCCACCGAGGGCCAGCAGATCAACATCATCGGCCAACTTCGCTACGGCTGTACCAAAATTGTGGAAGACCCAGAGTTTGTGCCAGAGGGCGGCGAACACAAATACGCGGTGGCCGATCTCATCACGGGCTACGGCGTAGCCGAATCCGTGCGGCATTTCTACGACCTCTACCACCACACCACACCTGCTGGAAAAACGGTCATTATACAAGGTTGGGGCAACGTTGCCTCCGCTGCCGCTTGCTACTTGGCCAAACAAGGCGCAAAAATCGTGGGCATCATCGACCGGGCCGGCGGCATACTCGCCCCCGAAGGGCTGACGCTGCAAGAGGTCAAAGACCTGTTTGCCAACAAGCAAGGTAACCAAATCACATCTGACCGCTTATTGCCTTTTGATGAAGTGAACAGTCGCATCTGGAGCATGGGGGCGGATATTTTTGTTCCCGGCGCAGCCTCCAAGTTGGTGACGCGGGCACAAGTGGATGCACTGCTCGCGGGTGGCATCGAAGTGATCGCTTGCGGTGCCAATGTGCCGTTCGTGGACGACGAAGTGTTTTTCGGCCCCACTGCCCGCTACACCGACGAACAAACGGCCATCATTCCCGATTTCATTGCCAACTGCGGCATGGCACGAGTATTTGCCTACCTGATGCAACCAGATGCAACCATGACAGATCGCGCCATTTTTGGCGATACATCGGCTACCATTCGGCGCGGAATCGAAGAAGTGATAAAGATCAACCCTGCCCCCCGTGCAGTTTCATCCAACGCGCTATATTTGGCCCTTAAAAAATTAGGGGTTTAATTTAAAATTTCGTCGTTTTTTTGCCCCTGAAATTCCCAGACGACGCTAATCCGCCTTCGTTGAATAAAACATTCCAATCCTGATTCAACAAAACAGTAACATTTCCTTTCACTAAAAGCAGTGACCCTATGACGGTTCGACAATTTACACTCTCAGTCATTTTTTCTTTGGTTTCTTTTGCTGTGATGGCACAAGAGGCTGCCGCTCCTTACCGCGCTTTCTCTCCGAAAGACCAGTGGGAAATCGGCTTGCACGTTGGCCTCCCGATGGTGGTCGGCGACGTTGACTCCAAATTTCCCGGCTTCGGCGGTGGTTTGCATGTCCGCAAATCCCTCGACCACATTTTTTCGGTGCGTGGCGGTCTCTTGTTCGCCAAAACCAGCAACGAAGAAGGTTCTGGCACCACCCTCGCCACATCCGACAACACTTGGCTCTCGGGTAGCCTCCAGTTGGTGGGTGCGCTCAACAACTTCCGCTCCAACCGCGCTAACCGCAGGCTGCTGCTGAATGGTTTTGTCGGCCTCGGCTTCAACAACTTCTCTACCGAGTACAAGAACATTGCACAGAATGCCGGTGCTCTGGCAAGCGGTGACGGCTCTACCAATGCCCACATCGAACTGGGCGCGGGCCTTTCCTACCGCATCAACCCGAAATTCAACATCGGGCTGGAGCACACAGTGTACTCCGTGTTTGGCAAAAATGCCGACCGCCTTGACAGCGACGAGAACGTGAACCGCGCTGTGACCACCTACCGCGACATCCTCCACTACCCACACTTGGTGCTTGCTTTCAACATCGGCAAAGCAGGCAAAGACGGCGTAGCGAAATCTGAGCCGCTCTACTGGGGAGACCCCAATACAGCGATCAGTAAAGCCATTTCCGACTTGGAGGCCCGCCCGATCTACAACCCGACCGACACCGACGGTGACGGCATCATCGACGACATCGACGATGAGGACAACAGCCCAGCTGGAGCACGCGTGAGCACCAAAGGTGTGACGCTCGACAGCGACGGCGACAAAGTGGCTGACTACAAAGACAAGGAGCCGTTCTCGCCTCCGGGCTTCTCGGTGAATGCTGACGGCGTGGCACAGGGTCTGCCCAAGTACACCACTGAGCCAGAGGTGAACCGCATCGTGGACGCAAAAATTGCTGCCATCAAATTCCCAGAGCCGAAGACCAACGACTGGTTCTTCCCCTCGGTGAATTTCGGCGACAACCGCTACGACCTCCGCTACAGCGAGTACGAGAAATTGTACCAAGTGGCTACGGTGTTGAAGCAAAACCCAGGCATCCGTGTCTTGGTGGTAGGCCACACCGATGCTCGCGGCCCAGAGGGCTACAACAACGTGCTGTCGTACAACCGCGCCAATGCAGCGATCGAGTTTTTGACAAAAAACTACAGCATCGACCGCAGCCGCATCGTGCTGAACTACGCTGGCGAAGCTACCGCACTTGTACCCGTACAGGGTTCCAACTCGGCTAACCGTCGTGTAGAATTCCGCGTTGCAAAAGGCGAAACCGAGCAGGCTCGTCCGGCTGGCCCAGATGCTGGCAAAGGCGGTAAAAAAATGGATGCCAACAAATCTGGCTTCTAAA
>JAYSUY010000099.1:0-6375 GCA_043718855.1 Saprospiraceae bacterium
CCTCAACTGCTCGGACAAACCCATCAAGTACAGCAGGAAGCCATTGGTTTTCGTACTCCGCTGGGCAAGCGCATCTTCGATATATTAGGAGCCACCATCGGGCTCACCCTTTCGTTGCCCGTGTGGCTCCCCATCATGATCGCCATTCGTTTAGAGTCAAAAGGCCCTGTAGTTTATCGCTCAAAGCGAGTCGGAGCAGGCTACAAAGTGTTCGATTTCTTGAAATTTCGCTCCATGCGCAGCGATGCCGACACACAACTCCAGCAACTGACGCACCTCAACCAGTACACGAGCGACGACGACAGCAGCGGCCCAACTTTCATCAAAATCGCCAACGACCCCCGCGTCACCCGCGTAGGTCGGTTCATCCGAAAGTACAGCATAGACGAACTGCCGCAACTCGTCAACGTACTGCGCGGCGACATGTCGTTGGTTGGCAACCGCCCGTTGCCCGTATACGAGGCCGAGCAAATCACCCGCGATGAATGGGCCGCTCGTTTCCTTGCCCCAGCAGGCATCACCGGCCTCTGGCAGGTGACCAAGCGCGGACACTTCAGCATGAGTGCTGAAGAGCGCATCGCGCTCGATGTACGCTACGCCCGCGAATACTGCGCTTGGGGCGACCTGCTGATCATCTTCAAAACATTCAGGGCTTTCATCCAGAAGGAACCTGTCTGACTTTTGGCTGTTGGCTGTTGGCTTTTGGCTGTTAGCCATTTGCCAATAGCCAGCAGCCAACGGCTAACAGCCAGCAGCCAACAGCCCAAAAATGGTCTCCATCATCACCGTCAACTACAATCAGGCCGATTACACCTGCGCCCTGCTCGACAGCATCCGTCGACAGGACTTCCGAGACGTTGAGGTACTGCTGGTGGATAATGCCAGCCGAGACAACCCGGCGGACCGCATCGCCGAGCAGTACCCCGAAGTGCGGTTCATCCGCAGCGAGCGCAACCTCGGCTTCGCGGGGGGCAACAATCTCGCCCTGCGCTTCGCGCACGGCGACTATCTGTTTTTCATCAACAACGATGCGGAAATCACCGGGGGCTGTATCGCCCGCTTGGTGCGTTTTTTTGAGGAAAAACCCCGCCTCGGCATCGTCAGCCCGCTGATCTGTTATTTTCCGGAAACGTTGAACGGCGGAGTGGCAGCGGCGGGCCTCGAACTTCAAACTTCAAACTTCAAACTTCAAACTGATTTGATTCAGTACGCAGGCATGACACGGGTGCATCCCATCACGGCCCGCAACCGCACCATCGGCAACAAGGAATTGGATCAGGGGCAATTCGCGGAGCCGCAGCCGACGGCCTACGCGCATGGTGCGGCCATGATGCTGCGCCGCTCGGTGCTGGATGAGGTGGGGCCGATGAGCGAGGATTTTTTCCTGTACTATGAGGAGCTGGACTGGTGCGAGCGCATCCGGCAGGCGGGCTGGGAGGTGTGGACGGAGCCGCGCGCACGGGTATACCACAAGGAAAGCGTGTCGGTGCAGCAACTCGGTGGCCTGAAAACTTACTACCTCAACCGCAACCGGGTGTGGTTCATGCGGCGGCACTACGGCGGCTGGCGGCTGGCGGGTTTCTACACTTTTCTGCTGTTGGTGACGGTGCCCAAAAACGTGGTGTCGTATTTTTTGAAGGGAGAAAAGGAAAATCTGGCCGCGTTTTTGAAAGGCGTGGGGTGGAATTTTTACCCGAAAAAGGGCAGTGGCAAGTGTTGAGTGGTAAGTGGCACCTCGAACACTTACCACTCAACACTTACCTCTGGCTTACTACGACCATGCAACTGATCTACCTCCTTTTTTCTGTCCTTGCAGCCCTCGCCATCGTGCAGTTGGTGTATCCCTTCGTCACAACCTTGCTGGCGCAAGTATTTGGCAGCGAAAAACTTGTGCAGCCCGCCACTCCGGTGGCGCATGACTTCGGCTGCATCATCACGGCTTACCGCAACGCGGCCATCGCCCGGCCATTGGTGGAGTCGCTGCTGCGGCAGTCGCACCCGCACTTCCACATTTACTTGGTGGCCGACGAGTGCCCGCCTGATTTTGACCTCGGCATTAGCGATACTCGCTTGACGGTGCTGCTGCCCGATCCTCCGCTGCGGCTGAAAGCGAAGAGCATCATACACGCCATCGAGCACTTTCGGCGCGAACACGGCTACATCGCGGTGCTGGACGCGGACAACTTGGCACACCCCGATTTTTTACTGGAACTCAACCGCTACGCCAATGCTGGGTACCGCTGCATTCAGGGACAGCGCACGGCGAAGAATCTGGACTCGACCTACGCCGCGCTCGACAGCATGGGCGAGCATTACAAGAACTACCTAGAGCGCTATGTGCCGTACCTGCTGGGTGGGTCGGCGGTGATCAGCGGGTCGGGCATGGCGACAGAGGCTGCACTGTACCGGGCTTACCTCGCCAGCCCGGAGATCAAGCAGGGCCAGCACCAGTGGAAGAAGATGTTGCAGGAGGACAAAATCCTCCAAAACTTCCTGCTGCGCCGCAACGAACGCATCGCTTACGCCCGCCGTGCGGTGGTTTTTGACGAAAAAGTAGAGACAGGCGAGGCGGTGCAGACGCAGCGCAGCCGCTGGCTTTTTTCCTACTTCCAAAACGTGCCGAACGCGCTGGGCTTGCTGCGGCGCGGGATGCTGGGTCTCAGTTTCAACCAGGTGTACTTCGGCTTCGTGACGCTGGTGCTGCCGATGTTCATCCAAGTGGCATTGGCTGGGCTGCTGGCGGCAGTGGGGCTGCTGGTCGCGCCGATGTGGTCGCTGGCCCTCGTGGCGGCGGTGGCGGTTTTTGCCCTCAATATTTTGTGGACGCTGCGCTTGGACGCTGCACCGCAACCGGTGTGGGACGCGCTTTGGCAGGTGCCGCGCTTCGTGCTGCGCCAAGTGCTGGGGCTGCTCGGCATGGGCAACCCGAACAAAAATTTCAAGCACACGGAGCACCGCAAGATGGTATCGGTGGATGAAGTGGTGGGGCGAACGATGAAAGAGGAACGATGAACACGGCGGCTCTTATGCAATGTCCCAATGACGCAATGACAAAAATGTCGCAATCACGAAAAATAACACAATGACAAAAATGACGACTCCTCTCCCGCCGGGCATGACCCAAGCCCAGTACGACAACGGCATCGCCTACGCCCGCGACAACTTTCGCAACGAACACGCGCCGCACCTGCACGTGGACAAGCGGCTCATCCGCGAGCGGTTCGATTTGGCGGGCAAACGGGTACTCGATTTTGGCTGCGGCATGGGCGGCATGACGCTCTGGTACGCCACCAACTGGCCCACCGCTACGGTACACGGGCTGGATATTGACGGCTACCACGTCGCCATCGCGCAGGATTTGCAGGAGCAGGAACACGTTGAAAATGTGGCGTTTGAGAAACGCGATGTGCTGGCCCGGCCGCTGACGGAACGTTACGACTTGGTGTTCCTCAACGACGTGGCAGAACACATCCCGCTGCCGGTGCTGGGCGAGATTCTGAAGCACTTGGCGGAGCGGCTGGCTCCGGGCGGTCAGATTTTTGTGACTTACCCGCCCTGGCGCAGCCCCTACGCCTCGCACGTGACGCACGTGGTGGGCGTACCTTGGGCGCAGTTTCTGCCGCAATCCATGCTGCTGCGCATGATCGAAGAAAACAACTTGCCGCTCGTAGGCGAGGAGGAAACCGACCTGCTGGCTTCGTACCGGGGACTCAATCACTTGACACACAAAAAATTGGCTCGCCTGACCCAAGTCGCCGGGCTGCGCCCAGTGTGGCGAAAAAGCCATTGCTTGGCCAACCGCCTGCCGGGCCTGCGCCATGTAAACCTGCGGGGCGGGCCGCTGGATTTTTTGATCACGAAGGAGTTTTTGCTGCTCGAACAAGCGCAACTCCTCTCCGCCGAGGCGGAGAGGGGCCGGGGGTGCTAACCCGCTTACTACTCAACCATGAAAAAACTGCTGCTTTTTTCCCTTTTCTTGAATGCTCTGCTGGCCGCTGGCATGATTTTTACCCTGCACCGGTTAGGCGGTTGGAATTACACGATGAGTCGGCTTGACAGCCCACTCATCGGTCAGTACCACCACCGACAGCAGTTGTTCGAGCGGATGCCGGAGCGCAGGGGGGCCACAGTTTTTTTGGGCGACAGCCACACGGAGCAGTGCGAGTGGCAGGAACTGATGGGCGGCGACTCGGCGACGGTGCTGAACCGGGGCATTTCGGGCGACTACATGGCAGGTGTGCTGGTTCGGCTCCCGGAGGTGCTGCGCCACCGGCCCACCAAGATTTACCTGCTGGTGGGAGGTAATGACCTGCTGTTCCAGACTCCGCCCGACGAGGTGGCTGCGCAGTACCGCGAACTGGTGCAGCGCATCCGCCGCGAATCGCCCGACACGGAACTTGTGCTGCAAAGCATACCGCCCGTGAACAACGACCTCAGAAATACCCGCATGACCAATGCCGACATCCAGACCTTGAACGCCCGCATCGCCCAAATCGCCCGCGACTACGCCCTGCGCTACCTCGACCTCTACACCCCGCTCACGGATGCCAACGGCAACCTTTCGGCAAAATTTACGGAGGACGGGGTGCATCTGAACGGGGCGGGGTACCTCATCTGGAGGTATGAACTATGAAGTATGAACGATGAACAACGAGGATGTCGAGAGCGGCATATCTCATGGTTCCACGCCTCCTCGTTCATACTTCATAGTTCATACCTCATAGTTCCTCGTTCATACTTCATCGTTCCCAAAAGTGGTTTTCAACAGCCTTACCTTCCTTGTTTTCGCTCTGCTGTTTTTCCCGTTGTACTTCGGCACACGCGGGCGGATGCGGCTCTGGGTCATACTGCTGGCCAGTTATGTTTTTTACGGCTGGTGGGATGTCCGCTTCCTGGGCCTCATCGTGTTCTCGACCATCATGGACGGGTGGTTTGGCCTGTGGCTCACTTACTTAGATAAGCCCGACGAGACGCACCAGACTTGGGAGCGGGGCAGTGGGGTGGCTCGCTTGTTCGGAAAACTGACCCTGTTCACCGCCTCGTTTGGGCTGCCGCGCAAGACCGTGCTGGCCTTCAGCATGGTGATGAACTTGGGCTTTCTCTGCATTTTCAAGTACTTCAACTTCTTCGCTGAAGGATTTGCCAGCATGGTGACGGCACTCGGCATGACTCCTTCGTGGACGACCCTGCACATCATCCTCCCGGTGGGCATCTCGTTTTACACCTTCCAGTCCATGTCGTACACCATCGATGTGTACCGCCGCGAGATCAAGTACGAGCCTTCGCTGCTCCGCTTCGCGGCGTTCATCTCGCTGTTCCCGCAGTTGGTGGCGGGGCCGATAGTGCGGGCGCGTGATTTGCTGCCGCAAATGCAAGACGACAAGCGGTTCGAGTGGGCGCGGCTGTACTCCGGCCTAGGGCGCATCCTGTGGGGTTTTTTTAAAAAAATGGCTATCGCCGACAGCATCGCGCCCTACGTAGACCAGTGTTTTGCCTCGCCCGATTCGTTCGGCTCCATGCACCTGCTCATCGGGGTGGTGTTCTACTCCTTCCAGATTTACTGCGACTTTTCGGGCTACTCCGACATCGCCATCGGCTTGGCCCGCATCATGGGCTACGACTTCCCGGAGAACTTCCGCACGCCGTATTTCTCCAAAAGTTTCTCCGAATTCTGGACGCGCTGGCACATTTCGCTCTCCTCGTGGCTGCGCGATTACCTGTACATCCCGCTCGGCGGCAACCGGGGCGGCAAGTGGGCGACTTACAAAAATAATATGCTGACCATGCTGCTCGGCGGCCTGTGGCACGGTGCGAATCTGGCCTTCGTGTTCTGGGGTTTCCTGCACGGGCTGTACCTCATCGTGCAGCGGCTCATCACGCCAGTGTGGCGGGCGGTGGTGCGCACACTCCGGCTGCCTAAGTTTGTGGACGACGGCATCGCCATCCTCACGGTGTACGCCTTCACGCTGCTGGCTTGGGTGTACTTCCGAAGCGGCAGCGTCGGCTTGGCCGGGGGCGACAGTTTCGAGACGGCCAACAAGGTGATCGGCACCATCCTGAGCGGCGAAGGCTTCAGTTTCGCGCTGGTGATCAACAAATTTCAGGTAGTGAAAGGCTTCCTGCTCATCGGCATCCTGCTGGCTGTGGAGGCCAGCAATCCGCGCTTCCACTGGAATATGTGGCAGGTGCAGCAGCCTGCGCTGCGCTTGGCGGCATTTGCCGCACTGCTGTGGTTGCTGGCGTTTTTTGGCAGTTTTGGGGCCAATTCGTTCATTTACTTTCAGTTTTGAACAGCATTGGCTGTTTTGCCATTTGCCTTTTGCCTTTTGGAGTAACAACTTAGCCGCCCCTCACACATGACAACATTGGGACGCG
>JAYSUY010000981.1:0-3012 GCA_043718855.1 Saprospiraceae bacterium
AACTTCAAACTCTTTCAAACTATTCAGCCGTTTCGCCCACCCGTTTGATGAAAATCTCGTTGAACGTAGGCAGTATTTCGTTGAAGCCGCGCACCCGCACGTTGTTCTGCACGAGGTAGCGGAGCAGATCAGTGGAAGCTGCTTCGTCGGCTACCTGCACCGTGACTGCGCCCTCCGTCGCCCCCGCCTGCCAAGCGTTGGCGGACAGGGAGGCTTTGGCGGACAAGCCCGCACCCTGCTTTTTTACAGGAAAATGCTCCGCGAAGTTGACGGGCAAGTCGCCCGCGTAGTCCACCCGGTAAATGTTCTCCTTGTACTCGTTTTTGATGGCCCCCACCTCGCCATACAGCACGTTGCGGCCCCGGTTGATGAGCACGATATAGTCGCACATTTCCTCCACCGACTCCATGCGGTGGGTGCTGAAAATGATGCTCGTTCCGGCGGCGTTGAGTTCGGCTATTTCGTCCTTGATCAGGTTGGTGTTGATGGGGTCTAGGCCCGTGAACGGCTCGTCGAGGATGAGCAGCGGGGGCTTGTGGACGACGGTGGCGATGAACTGGATTTTCTGCTGCATACCCTTCGAGAGGTCCTCGACCTTCTTGTTCCACCAGTCTCGGATGTCGAATTTGGTGAGCCAGTGGTCAATCTCCTTTTGCGCTTGTACCTTCGTCAGCCCTTTGAGCCGGGCGAGGTAGAGCAGTTGCTCGCCCACTTTCATCTTTTTGTAGAGGCCGCGCTCTTCCGGCATGTAGCCGATTTTTTCGGGCGTGTTGAAATTGAGTTTTTCGCCAGCCAGCAGGATCGCGCCCGAATCAGGGGCGGTGATCGTGGTGATCATTCGGATGAGCGAGGTTTTGCCCGCGCCGTTGGGGCCGAGCATCCCGAAGACGCAGCCCCGGGGCATATCGAAGCTCACATGGTCGACAGCGGTGTAGGTGCCGTATGTTTTGACAACGTTTTGGATGGAAAGAATCATGGTGCTGAACGGAGTGAAGTCCCGAATTGATTTCGGGATTGATTTGGTGATGCCGGTGATTTGAGGATGCATTCCGCCGTCGCCGAGGCTATGGCAGATAAAAGTGATGTGCGGAAGCGCGTTAGATTTGCGCTCGAAAGTGGCATCATGTGGTGCCAACCATTCTTTTTTTTCGGCCAAAGGTCAGTTTTTGCGCCGTTCTTTGACCAACTCACCCGACCAAGTATGCACACCATCCAAAATTACATCGCCGGCCAATTCGCCCCGCCCCTCAGTGGTGTCTACCTCGACAACTTCAACCCCGCTACGGGTGAAATCTCTGGCCGCATCCCAGACTCCGGCCCCGAGGACGTGGATGCCGCCGTGCGAGCCGCACAGGCCGCCTTCCCCGAATGGTCCAATCTCTCGCTCGATAGCCGCCACGACATCCTGCGCGGCATCGCCGATGGCATCCTCCAAAACCTTGACCGTTTGGCTGAAGCCGAAAGCATAGATTCGGGCAAAACCGTCGCCACCGCCCGTACGGTGGACATCCCTCGCGCTGCCCAGAATTTCAAATTTTTCGCCACCGCCCTGCTGCACTTCGCCTCCGAAAGCCACCATACGCCCGGCTCGCTAAGTTATACCCTGCGCCAGCCCATCGGCGTAGTTGGCTGCATCTCGCCCTGGAATTTGCCGCTCTATCTTTTTACTTGGAAAATAGCCCCCGCCCTCGCCGCAGGCAACTGCGTGGTGGCCAAGCCTTCCGAAGTTACGCCCCTCACGGCTTATTTGCTGGGGGAAATCTGCACCGCCGCCGGGCTGCCCCCCGGCGTGCTCAACATCGTGCACGGGCTGGGCCCGCGAGCGGGTGAGGCCATCGTCAGGCACCCGCAGATCAAAGCCGTGTCGTTCACCGGCAGCACCCGGGCCGGGGCCGAAATTGCCCGTATCGCTGCGCCGATGTTCAAAAAACTGAGCCTCGAACTGGGTGGTAAAAATCCCAACATCATCTTCGCCGACTGCGACTACGACCAGATGCTGGACACAACGGTGCGCTCTTCATTCAACAATCAAGGTCAAATTTGTCTCTGTGGGTCAAGGATTTACATAGAAAAATCGCTTTACCCAAAATTTAAAAAAGACTTCGTGGAGCGGGTCAATGCCCTGAAAGTGGGCGACCCGACCGACCCGGCCAAACACCTCGGCGCGGTGGTGTCCAAACTTCATTTTGAAAAAGTGCTGAGCTGCGTCGCGCTGGCCCTGGAGGAAGGTGGCACCGTGTTGGCCGGTGGCCATGCCCTGCCGATGCCGGGCCGACTCGCGGGCGGCTGGTACATCGCGCCGACCATCATCGAAGGCTTGCCCGCCCACTGCCGCACCAATCAGGAGGAAATTTTCGGCCCGGTCGTCACCATCCAGCCCTTCGATACGGAGGAGGAGGTGCTGGCCGCCGCCAACAGCACCGACTACGGCCTCAGCGCCACCGTCTGGACGCAGCACCTCGACCGCGCGCACCGCATGGCCTCCCAGCTGCAAGCAGGCATCGTGTGGGTAAACTGCTGGATGCTGCGCGACTTGCGCACGCCCTTCGGCGGGGTGAAAAACTCCGGCATTGGGCGCGAGGGCGGCTGGGAGGCGATGCGGTTTTTCACAGAAGCCAAGAATGTGACCTTCGGCATTTGACGCACTCTAAGCCACCGCATTCGGCACAATTGTTGCCGTTCCATAGACGCAGCCAACAGAATCCTTCGTAGCGAATTATCTTTGCTTCACCCCAATCGTATGTGATTCAATCTTCCGTCCGACTTTCTTTAATCAGCCATAGATAATCCGTCTTTGTGGCGAAATTTTTCCCGTTGTAATCCCATGCGCATACCCATGTTTTTGGGTTTAGGTCAGTCGTTAGGACTGACCTTTTTTTGTTTTAGGGAATCTGGGACACAGCCATCACGACATGAATGGGACGCGGATAACATGGATCGAGCGGGGTTGAACAGAGGTAGTTGTAAGTGATCAGCGATTTCCAAATTTCTGATATTCAGGGCGGTAGCGAT
>JAYSUY010000982.1:0-8415 GCA_043718855.1 Saprospiraceae bacterium
GTGTTTTCACCAAGCGCACCCCTGCGAGATGCCAAGAGACAAGCACTTGCTTCGCTTGATGAAAACATGAAGCAGTGCGGTGAACACCCCGATAGCCCTCCCCGCTGCGCTTGGTGTTTTCACCAAGCGCACACCCGCAAGATGCTAAGAGAAAAGCACTTGCTTCGCTTGGTGAAAACACCAAGCAGAGCAGGGAGTACCGCCAATGGCCCTAAAATGGGGGCGGCCAGTCCTCTCCATACCAGAAATGTGTCAAGAAAGGCCACTGCTGGTCGCCAGTGGCATAGTAAGCGGCTGACGACCAAATGTATTCTTCTGGCGTGGGCGACAGTTGCCACTTCTCTTGTACTGGGTTGTGGTGGAGGTATCGAATTTTCTGCTGTGCCACATCGTCCGTGAATATCGGAATCGATAGGGGGCGCTCCTTGAAAAACTGGTACTCCCGGTCGTTGCGCTCCACCTTGAAATGTGCCAATACCTCCGGGTGATGGGCTATCAGGTCGAATTTGATGTTTTGAGCCACGAACTTCATCAGGCGCAACTGAACCCGTGGAAGGGTTTGCTCGCCGCGCAATTGCCACACCCAGTGGAAATGATTGGGCATGATGACAAAAGCATACAGCCAAACCGTTTGCTCTTTGACCAGAAACTCGAATGAATCGGTGATGATTTTCTTGTACTTGTCGGGTTTCAACAGGTGCTTCCAGCCTTTCACTGTGGCAGTAGTGAAGTACAAGTCGGTATATCTGCCAGATAAGTTGCCGGGGTACATAGGCGGGCTGGTTAGGAAGACGAAGGTAGTTGGTTTGGAGATGGTCACATTGCCACGCTTGGTTCTGTCACAAAACAGAGCGCGGGAGGTGCTTTTTGCTTTTGGCATCTCTGGGGAGTGCGCTTGGTGAAAACACCAAGCGCGGCGGGGAGTGCTTTTCGCTTGGCATCTATCAGGAGTGCGATTGGTGAAAACACCAAGCGCGGCACCAAAGTCGCGGACCGAACTGGAGCAAAACCTCGGCTACATGAAGCACACCGGCATCTTCGCCGTGCTGCTCGAAGACATTGACCCCTACGAAACCAAAAGCGCCCTCATCGTTCATACCTCATCGTTCGTACTTCCCTCAATACGCCACCAACTCGCCGATGAACACCGAAATCTCCGGTGAGAGCGAGAGCCGGATTTTGACGATGATGGGGTCTTGCGGCTTAGAGGCGATTTTGCCGTGCAGCCGGTAGGCCGTGCGGATGGCCGAAAACACCATGCCGGTGAGGCTGGTGCTTTTGTTTTCTGCCACAATCTCATCGAGTCGCTCCCTGCTGAACGCGGCGTGTTTGCCCCGCATTTCCACATCCAACGAAGGGCTGAGCCGCATGATGAAGGAAAAACTGGAGATTTTCAGCCCGTAGGACTCAATGCGCGGGAATTCCTCCAACCACCGCTCAATGGCCGCGATGGTGCCATCTACGGCGCTTTGGCCCACTTCTGTGGCTTTTTCCCGAATCGCGGAGCCTGCGTTGCGGGCGGTTTCGAGCAGGGTGTTGAGTTTATCTTTCATGGTGGGCTGGTGATTGGTAGATTGGTGATTGGTAGATTGGTGATTGGTAGATTGGTGACGGAGCCAACTCTCGAACTTCAAACTTCAAACTCTCGAACTTCAAACTCTCAAACTTCAAACGCTCGAACTGTATTGATGAATGCCCGCACCCCATCCAGCGGCGTATCCGGGTACACCCCGTGACCGAGGTTGACGATGTGGCGGCCCCCAAAGGCTTGTATCATCGCAAGTGTTTCTTTTTCAATGGTTTTGGTGTCGGCGTACAAGGTACAAGGGTCGAGATTTCCTTGTAAAACCTTGGCGCATCCGGTGGCTGCACGGGCAAAATCGGGGGCCGTGTTCCAGTCCAGTCCGAGGACTTGGCAGGGCAGTTCAGCTAAGTCTTCGAGCGCAAACCACGCGCCTTTGGCGAACACGGTTTTGGGCACTTCTGGCAAGGCTTCGCAGATTTGGCGGAGGTATGGCACCGCAAATTCCCGGTAATGTGCTGGAGGCAATTCGCCTGCCCAAGAGTCGAACAGTTGGAGCAAATCAACCCCGGCAGCCACTTGTTGGCGCAGGTAAGCGATGGTGGTGTCGGTGATCTTTTGGAGCAAGGCGTGTGCCAGTTGCGGCTCGGCGTACAGCATCCGGCGGGCTTTGGAGAAAGTTTTGCTGCCGCTGCCCTCCACCATGTAGGCCAAAATCGTCCAGGGTGCGCCCGCGAAACCGATGAGCGGCACCCGGCCAGCCAGCGCGGTTTTGGTGATGCGAAGCGCCTCGTAAACATAACTCAGTCGCTCAGCAGCGGCGACACCTGAGTCCAAGCGAGCGACATCCTGCTGATTTTCAATGGTTTTTGGAAAGCGCGGGCCTTTGGCCTCGATCATTTCGTAGTCCAGCCCCATCGCTTCTGGCACCACGAGGATGTCGGAAAAAATGATGGCTGCGTCCACGCCCAACTCGTCCACCGGCTGTATGGTCGCTTCTGCTGCGGCTTCGGGGGTTTTCACAAAAGCCTTAAAATCAGGGAAGCGTGAGCGCAAAGCGCGGTACTGCGGGAGGATGCGCCCGGCTTGGCGCATGAGCCACACGGGGGGGCGAGAGGTGGTTTCGCCGAGGGCAGCGCGGAGGAAAAGTGAGTTTGAAGTTTGACCCTCCTTCGCCGAGGCTTCGGCGGGTGAAGGTTTGAAGTTTGAAGTTTGAAGCGACATTGGTCAAAATTTTAGGCCGCGAAGGTAGGTGGCTGGGGCGGGTTGGAGTGTAAGCAGAGTGTCAGGGTTTGGGGCGGCGAAGCATTGTCAACTTTTCAAAAGTTGACAATCCTGATGGTGCTACTTTTGCCCACCTATGGCACGACCTAAATCCCCCACAGCTCAGGGCCACATACATTGACGCTGATTCACGCTCAATTGACAACAGACATGACAATCAACTGGGACATCCTCCTCCACGAACTCGAAACGGGCAAGTGCGTCCTCTGCGTCGGCCCCGACGTGTTCTCTCCCTCCGACGATGCGCGGCTCGAACAGCGCCTCGCCGACACCCTTCGCCGCAATAGCCCCGCCCTCGGCATCCGCGTGTACGACGACGGCTGGTTCCACTACCTCCGCGAGCGCGATGAACTGGCGACGTGGTTCACCATCAAGCAGTTCTACGAAACCCAACTCCCCGCCGCCGCCGATGCCGTGTTCCGCAGCATCGCCGGGCTGCCGTTCCACCTTGTGCTCAACTTCTCGCCCGATTACCGCCTGCGCGAGGCGTTCCGCGCCGCCGGGCGGCCCTTCGACTTCGACTGCCTCTACAAAAATCCCGAACTGGACAAGAGCGGCAATAAGGACGCGGCCCTGCCCGACAAGGCCAAGCCCCTGATTTTCAATATGCTCGGCGAAGTGGACGACAAGGATTCGCTCGTGATGACCTACGACGACCTCTTCGGCTACATGGAAGCGGTGTTTGAAAAAAAGCGGATGCCGCAGCACGTCAAACTCAAAATCCAGCAGGCCACCCACTTCATTTTCCTCGGAATGCCGCTCGACAAGTGGTACTTCCACCTCTTCATGCGCGTACTCAATATGCACCGCGACACCACCAAGACCAAGCGCTTCGCCGCCTCCTACGCCGTCAACGGCGAGAGCGCCACCTTCTGCGAGGAGCAGTACACCCTCACTTTCGTTCAGGAAAACATCAGCGCGTTCACCGACCTGCTCGGCGCCAAATGGCAGGCCGCGCAAGCCCAAAAAACGGGCGTTGACCAGCGGAGCCGCTACGACCGCTGGCGCGACATGGCCGCCTCCGGCGAGGACGTGGCTATGCGGCAGTTGTTCAAGGAAATGAAGGCTGAGCCGCAGCGCGACACAGAAACCTCCAACCAGCAACTGTTGCTGGAAATGCAGTGGAACGGCTTTGTCACGGTGGTTTTCGAGACCGAAATGGCGAAAAACGCCATGAAAACCCAGATCGTGAACGGCATACTTTACCTCATCGGGCAAATGGAAAAGCAAAAATCATGAGCCAACTCACCTCCCGCTATCCAGGTGCCCGGCCTTTCGAGACGGAGCAGCAACTGATTTTTAAAGGCCGACAAGCCGACACCGAGGCGGTGTTTCGGCTCATCTCGTTGGAGCCGCTCACCGTGCTCTACGGCAAAAGCGGCACCGGCAAATCCTCGCTCCTCAACGCGGGTGTCATCCCGAAGATGAAAGCCGAGACCGACCTGTTGCCCGTCCGTGTGCGCTTCAACGCCTACCAAGAAGGCGGCCACTCCGTGCCACCTGCCGAGACCGCCCGCCTCAGCGTGCGCGGCGGCGCGGCGGCACACGCCACTTTTTTGGATAAACTCATCCCCGACGAGGCCACGCTCTGGCACGACGTGAAGGAACATTTCGTCCGGCATGGCGGCGAGCGGGGCCTGCTGCTCGTGGTGGACCAGTTCGAGGAACTCTTCACCTATCCGGCGGCGCAGGTGCAGGCGTTCGCCGAGCAACTCGCCGAGGCCCTGTTCAAGGCCGTGCCACAGCGCTACTGGGACCTCCTGCAAGCCGCCTACGCCGTCGGCCAGCGCCCGCTTGATGCGGCAGAACTCGCGCTGTTTCAGCACAAACCTGCCCTCAAAGTCGTCCTGTCCATCCGCTCCGACCGCGTCCACTTGCTCAACCGCCTCGACGGCCACCTGCCCACCCTGCTCAAAAACCTCTGCGAACTCGACGCGCTCAGCCCCGCCGCCGCCCGCCAAGCCATCACCGAGCCAGCCGCCATGCCCCGCATGGATTTGTTCGACTCCGAGCCGTTCCTCTACGCCCCCGAAGCGGTGGCGTACATCCTTGATTTTCTGACGAATAGCCAATCCCTCACTCCTCACCCCTCACTCCTCACTTCTCAAAAGATAGAAGCCACCCAGTTGCAGATCATCTGCTCCGAGGTGGAAAAACGCGCCAAAACCCGCCGCCTCCAAGTCGTCAGCGTGGCCGACGTAGGCAATTTGGAGGCGGTGATCGAGCAGTACTACGACAACCAAATCCGCGAACTCGACCCCGCCGAGCAACTGCCCGCCCGCCGCCTCGTGGAGGAAGGCTTGGTGTTTGAGGAGGAAGAGCGCCGCCTCAGCCTCTACGAAGGGCAGATTTTCAAGACCTACGGCATCCGGCCCGACACGGTGCGCCAACTCGTGGACGCGCACCTGCTCCGCGCCGAGCCGAGCCTCTCCGGGGGCTACACCTACGAACTCAGCCACGACACCTTAGTGGCCCCCGTCCTGAAAGCCAAAGCCCTCCGCCTCGAAGCCGAGCGCCGCGCCGCCGCCGAACGCGCCGCTGACGAGCGCGAAGCCGAACTGGCCGCCGCCAAAGCCGAAGCCGCCCGTGAAAAACGCCGACGACAGCGCGCTGCCCTGCTCGCCTGGGCCGCTGCGCTGGCCGCTGTGCTGGCCGTCGGTGCGGCGGGCTACGCTTGGCAGACCACGCTGGCTGCGCAAAAAGCGGAGCAAGCAGCCAAGCAGTCCGAGCAGGTTGCCCGGCAAGCCGAGCAGTCCGCCGAAGACCGCCTCAAGGCCCTCCAACAGGAAAAAGCCAAGACCCTCGAAAGCCGGGGCGACAGTTTTTTCCAGAACATGGAGTACGAGGCGGCGCAGTACGAGTACCAAGAAGCCTTGAAATTGCAGCCGGGCCGGAAGGATTTGGAGGAAAAGGTGGCACGGTGCCGGGAAATGTCCAATGTCCAATAAAAAATGTCCAATGTCCAGCAACAAACAATGTCCAATGCCCAACAAGAAATGTCCAATGTCGAAGTTCTCGCTGGGCAAATTATTCGCCTTGCTTCAATGGAATTTTAGCCGTTGTCCATCTGGACATTGGACATTTCTTGTTGGACATTGGACATTCTTCTTCTTCCTCCTCGCCGCCGTCCTCCCTGCCCAGCGCCCCTGCGACTACGCCACCCTCCTGCGCGAAGGCCGCGCCTTTTTGGAGCAAAAAAAGCCCGCTTACCGCAAGGCCCTCTTCAAGTTCAACGCCGCCCGCACCTGCGACCCGACCCGCTCGGCAGAGGTGGACGCTGCCGTGAACCGCCTCTTCCTGCTGATAGAAGGCGAGCGCGACGAAGCCAAGCGGCAGCGAGATAAGGCGGAGCGGCTGAGTGGCGATAACATACGGCTGAACAGCGTGGCAGAGACCGAGCGAAAACGCTCTGACTCATTGGGTATCGAAATAAATAAGAGAAATGCGGCTTCGTCTTATGAAGACCGTTCTGGCCTATTGCGTGACAAAATTGATGAGCAATCCAATACCAAGATAGACATCCCATACCCGGAAGCCGTAGTTTTCGACTATATGGGCTACACCAAGGTCAAGAAAGATAGCAAACACTATCTGGTTGCCGGCACACAGTTCCTGTTGGCAACTGAAGTTGGTCAACTTAGTGCGGAGGTGACCGCGCTGGATTTGCGGGGCAAAGGGTTGGCTTCTATCCCCGACACGGTTTTTTCGCAAACTCAACTGAAAATTTTGCTGCTGGGGAGCAATCAATTGGATGCCTTGCCCACCAAGATTGAACGCTTAGTAAACCTTCAATCACTCGACCTCGGCAACAACCAACTACTCAATCTGTCCACCGCACTCTGCAAACTGCCAGATCTTCAAGAGGTAGATTTTCGTTTCAATCCCAGTTTGGCGAAAGTCCCCGACTGCTTAGATCGATTCAAGAAGAAAGAAAACGCCGAAGATTGGATAGAGGTAGCCCAACGCTTGCACAGCGGCCGAATAGAACGGGTGATGGGTTTTTGTGAACAGGCTATGAAATTGGACGCTTCGGCGGCGATGTATGAAAAGGTCGCCAACATCTACAACAGTCATTGTTATGACCGCCTCCTCGCCGCAGATGGCAAAGGCGCAGAGACTTACATCCGTCGAGGTATCGAACTGGCTCCCGGAGTGGCTATTCTTTACACCTACCTCGCGCCCGCCCTGCTGCTACAAGGGCGCATTGAAGAGGCAGAGATGGAGTACCTCAAATGGAAGGGACGGCCCTATGAAGATCGATACCCAACCTATAAAGATGCCTTCCTTGCTGACTTGAAGGAATTTGAAAGCAAAGCCGTGCCGCTGCCGCTAGATATGACGTATTGGGAGGTGCGGGGGTGGCTCGAAGAGAAGTGAGGGCGCAAGGTCAACTGAGTTCGCGCCAGCACACTACTTTTGCCGCCTATGGCACGACCTAAAAAAGAAGGCAGCACCCCCGGCACCCCCAGCGGCGCGACCACGCCCCTGATGATGCAGTACACGGCGGTGAAAATCAAGTACCCCGACGCGATCCTGCTGTTCCGGGTAGGCGATTTCTACGAGACATTCGGCGAAGACGCGGTGAAAGCCAGCCGCGCACTGGGCATCACGCTCACCAGCCGCAACAACGGCGGCTCCGACATCGAGTTGGCGGGCATCCCGTACCATGCGATGGACCGCTACTTGCCGCGCTTGGTGCGGGCCGGTTTTCGGGTAGCGATTTGTGAGCAGATGGAAAAGCCGATACCCGGCAAGGTGGTGCGACGAGCTGTAACAGAAGTCGTTACGCCCGGCGTGACCACCGACGACGCACTGCTGCGCCACAACGCGAACAACTTTTTGGCGACGCTGGCCTACGGCCCCAACGAGCGGTTCGGACTGGCGTTTTTGGACATCAGCACGGGCGAATTTTTTGTCTCCGAAGGCGACGCGGCGAGTACCGACAAACTTTTGCAGAGTTTCAAACCAGCAGAAATTATCCTGCCCAAGAGCCGGGTGCGGGAGTTTGTGGCGCAGTACGGCGACAAGTTTTACACCAACACCCTCGAAGACTGGATTTTTACCCGCGACTTTGCCCGCGAAAAACTGCTCATCCACTTCCAGACGGCCAGCCTGAAAGGTTTTGGCGTAGACGAACTGGACCTCGGCCAAACGGCGGCAGGGGCCGCGCTGCACTATCTCGCGGCGATGGAAAATACCCGACTGGCCCACATCGTCACCATCAGCCGACTCCAAACCGAGAAGTACGTCTGGCTCGACCGCTTCACCATCCGCAACCTCGAACTCATCGCCAGCAACCACGAGCAGGGTACTTCGTTGCTCCAAGTGCTCGATCAGACCGTGTCGCCGATGGGTGCGCGGCTGATGCGAAAATGGGTGTTGCTGCCGCTCACCAGCCTCACACAGATTCAGGAGCGCCACGACGTGGTGCAGTTTTTTGTTGAAAATCAGGAGTTTGTAAGCGAAATTGAACCGCACATCCGGCACATCGGCGACTTGGAGCGGCTGATGAGCAAAACTGCCGTCGGGAAAATCAACCCCCGCGAAGCCATGCAGTTGCGGCGGGCGCTGGTGGCGATAGGGGAGTTGAAGGGGCGGCTCAACCCTAC
>JAYSUY010000983.1:0-8413 GCA_043718855.1 Saprospiraceae bacterium
TCCGCGCTCTCCGCGAATGGGCCAAGTGCGGCTGCTTCAATCGCCGCCCCGAAGTCGCGCGGCTCTGCGATCACCTCTGCGACCACATCCACAAGACCGCCCAGAAAGCACTGGCGGCAGAGCGGCTCCATGCGGCCGCTTTCCCCGATACCGAGTACGACAACCGGGCCTTGCGGCACGTCATGTCGTACTTGCTCGAAGTGGTGCGGCAGTACTTGGCTTGGGCCGAGTGGGCGGCAGATACCGCCGAACAGCAGCAGTCGCTGGTGCGGGCCTTGCGGCGGCGGGGCATGGAGCATTTGTTCACGCAAGAGTGGGAGTGGGCGCAGGGAAAAGCCGAGCAAGGAAATGCCCGCGATGCCCGCTACCACTTCCGGCAGTACCAGATGCACCAGGAACAGGTGGAACAAACCTCCCGAAGTGCCCGCTCCGGGCGGCTCAACCTCCAGCCCCTGCCCGACCAACTCACCACCTACTATGTGGCCGAAATGCTGCGCCACGCCTGCCTCGCCCACGTCCACCAAGCAGTAGCGGGTCAAGTCTATCGGCTCGATCTGCTGAACGTCATATTGGAAGCCGCCGGACAGGAAGAAATGCTCCGCGCTCCGGCGGTGGCCCTGTACTACTACGCCTATCAGATGCTCCAGTCGCCCGATGATGCAGCACCGTTCGAGCGGCTCAAAGCCGCGCTGGTGGAACACGAGTCCCGCTTCGCCCCAGAGGAGATGCGCAGCCTCTACCTCATGGCCATCAACGGTTGCATCCGTCGCATGAACACCGGGCAACGGCAGTACATCCGCGAGGCGTTCGACCTCTACCGCGCTGCGCTGGAGCGCGATTTTTTGATAGAAAACGGCGTTTTGTCCAATTTTACCTACACCAACATCATCCGCGCTGGTGTTGCGCTCGGCGAACACGAGTGGGCGGTGCAGTTCTTGGAGCAGTACCGCGATCGCCTCCACCCCCGCGACCGCGACAATTTCTACCGTTTCAACCTGGCTCTCGTTCGCTTCCGCCAGCAGGACTATGCCCGCGCCATGCCCCTGCTGCAACAGGTGGATTTTGAAGACCCGCTCAACAACCTCGACGCTCGCCGGATGCTGCTGCGCAGCTACTACGAACTGGGAGAGTGGGATGCGCTGGATTCGCTCCTGCACAGTTTCGGGGCCTACCTGCGGCGGCAGAAAAACCTCGGCTACCACCGAAGAACCAACGAAAATCTGCTGATTTTTACTAAAAAACTGACCGAACTCGACCACCGCGATGCGGCAGCAGTGGCGGCCCTCCGTGCTGAGATAACGGCTGCGCCGGAGGTGGCGGAGCGGGAGTGGCTGCTGGGGAGGTGCTGAAGGCCGTCATTTGCATCATTGGGTCACTCGTCATTTTTACCCGTTTACTCGCTGTAGCCTTTGGTGTAGAAAGGGAAGATCATTTTTGCTGTGTGCGGGTGATTTCCAGCGGAATGCCCAATTTTGTGCCTCACTCACCGCTCACCATCACACCATGCGCTACCTCCTACCAGCACTGCTCCTACTCCTCTCCTGCAACAAAAACTACTTCGGCAACCCCTACCCCTCCCCGCTTGCCGCCCGCACCGTGCCGGCCTACAACAAGGGCGACTTGCGCATGGAACCCGCCAACTGGTGGACGGGCATGAAGCACAACCGCGTGGAGATACTCGTGCAGCGGCCCGACTTGGCCGCCTATACCGTCAGTTTGGGTAAAACCTTTGGCGGCATCAAACTCCTGAGTACCAAAAGGTTGGAAAGCCCCAACTACCAGATCGTTACCCTCGAAATTGAGCCGAAGGCCCCCGCGCAGCGGGTGCCACTGGTGTTCACGAAGGGGGCAGACATCTTCGTCCACGAGTTCCCGGTGCTGCCCCGCAGCCCGACAGCGAAGGCGCAGGGTGTGACGAGCCGCGATGCGATCTACCTGATTTTCCCTGACCGTTTCGCCAACGGCGACCCCACGAACGATAGCGTGGAGGGTATGCTGGAAAAAGCCGACCGCACGAAGTTGAAGGGGCGGCACGGCGGTGACCTCAAGGGCATCCGCGATCATCTGGACTACTTGCAAGACCTCGGCATCACGACCATCTGGCTCAATCCTGAACTCGAAAACGACCAAGCCGAAGCCTCGTATCATGGCTACGCGCTCACGGACCACTACCGGGTAGACCGCCGTTTTGGCTCCAACCAAGACCTCCGCGACCTCATCACGGAGTGCCACCGCCGGGGCATGAAGGTGGTGCGTGATGTAGTATTCAACCACATCGGCGACGGCCACCACTGGATGAAGGATCTGCCCGCCAAAGACTGGATCAATCAGTGGCCCACCTACACCAAATCCAACTTCCGCGCCCCCGTCATGGTAGACCCTTACGCCTCGCAACTGGACAAAAAAGTGTTTCAGGAAGGCTGGTTTGATACCCGGATGCCCGATCTCAACCAGCGCAACCCGCACGTTGCCAACTACTTGACGCAGCAAGCCATCTGGTGGATTGAGTGGGCGGGCTTCGATGATTTCCGCATTGATACTTACCCCTACTCCGACCAACAGTTTTGCAGCCAGTGGTGCCAGTCGCTCCGCGAGGAGTATCCCAATCTCGGCGTGTTCGGCGAAGTTTGGGAGCATTCGGTGGCGATACAGGGTTTTTTTGCTGACGACCAGCCGATGAAGCGGGCCAATTTTGACTCCAACCTGCCGGGTGTGACTGACTTCCAACTCATGTTCGCCATCCACGAGGCCCTCAGCCGCGAGCAGGGCTGGACGGAGGGCGTGAGCCGCATTTACTATACGCTGGCGCAGGATTATTTTTACCAAGACCCGCTGCGCAACGTCATCATGCTGGACAACCACGACTTCACCCGCATTTACACTACGGTGGGCGAAAACATGGACAAGTACAAAAGCGCGTTGGCTTTCTTGCTCACCATGCGCGGCATCCCGCAACTGTACTACCTCACCGAACTGGCTGCCCCTGGCAGCACATCGCTCAGCGACGGCTACGTCCGGCAGGACTTCCCCGGCGGCTGGCCCAGCGATACGCTCAACAAGTTTACTGCCGAGGGGCGTAGCGAGCGGGAAAATGAGGCGTTCAATTTTACCCGCACCCTCCTGCGCTACCGCAAGGCTACGCCCGCCTTGCAGACGGGCAAACTGATGCAGTTTGTGCCAGTGGACGGGGTGTACACCTACTTCCGCTACGACGACGCGAAGACAGTGATGGTGCTGCTGAATACAGCGAACAAGGACATGGAGGTGGACACGAAGCGGTTTGCGGAGCGGATGCAGGGCTTCGTGCGCGGCCTGAACGTGATGACGGGCGAAGTGGTGCTGGACCTCTCGAAACTGAGGGTGGGGAAAAACGCGGTGATGGTGCTGGAGTTGGGAAAATAGGTCTGATTCCCTACAGCATGCACATTAAAACTGCTGTTAAAACCTGTTTTTAACAGCAGTTGAAACAACTTAGCCATCTCCCAAATTGGGTAGGATTGGAAAACGGATGAAACGGATTTATCGGATTCGAACGGATTTGTCGTTCATTTTGACGCGCTGGAGTGAACGCTTAAGTTGAGTTTGTTCAGAAATCCGTTCAATCCGTTTCATCCGTTTTCCAATCCTGTGTGGTAGGCGAGTGGGCTAAGTTGTTACCAGCAGTTTCAATGCGTTTGCCCTACTCCAGCCGCTCCATCTCCACCGCCACCGCCCCCGCCAGCCGCGCGTTGTTGCACACCAATTCGATGTTGGTGGCGAGACTCTCCCCGCGTGTCGTTTTTTCCACAAAAGCCAGCAAGAAGGGTGTGAGTGCCTTGCCCCGCACCTGCTGGCACTCGGCTTCGGCTACTGCCTCGGCGATGACGCGCTCCATCTCTGCGCGGTCGAGCGACCAAGCCTCCGGTACGGGATTGGCGATGACAACTCCACCGCGCAAGCCGATGTCCCACTTGACTTTCAGCAACTTAGCGATGTCGGTGGGTGTGTCCAAGCGGCAGTCCACCCCATGCCCGCTGTGCCGGGAGTAGAAGGCGGGGAACTGGTCGGTCTGGTAGCCGACCACCGGCACACCCTGAGTTTCCAAGTATTCGAGCGTGAGGCCGAGGTCGAGGATGCTCTTGGCCCCGGCGGTGACGACGGCAACGGGGGTTTGGGCCAGTTCCTGCAAATCGGCGGAAATGTCCATCGTCGTGGCCGCGCCCCGGTGTACGCCGCCGATGCCGCCGGTGGCGAAAATGCGGATGCCCGCCAAGTGGGCGATGATCATGGTGGAAGCGACGGTAGTGGCTCCGTTGCGCCCGGTGCTGAGCAGGTAGGGCAGGTCGCGGCGGCTGGCTTTGGGGATTTGTGCGCCGTTGCGGCCCAGCAGTTCGAGGTCGTCGGGGCCAAGCCCGGCCCGAAGTTGGCCGCCGATGATGGCGCAGGTGGCGGGTACCGCGCCCGCGTCGCGCAGGGTCTGCTCTACGCGCAGCGCGGTCTCCACGTTTTGGGGAAACGGCATGCCGTGCGCGATGATGGTGCTTTCGAGGGCCACGACGGGGCGGCCTTCGGCGACGGCGGCGCGGACTTCGGGGGATAGGAGGAGGTGTGGGTGGGTCATATTTTTTGGATAGAAAAAAAACCAAATGCAGCGGCGAAAGTATCCCAAATGCCCAACTACCTTTATCGCCACTTCAAGTTCCATTTTTCAAGACTGACCCCTGCACTACCCGCTGAGCCGCCGCCCAGAGTTCCGTTGGGCATTGGCTCTCACTGTCTCACTTTCTCGCCCTCTCACTTTCTCTCATCTCCGTATGGCATCACTCAACTCTTTTCAAGGCAATCTGGGGCATCGCCGAGCTGCCCACCTGCTGCGGCGCACCAGTTACCGCTACACCAAAGCCAAAGTGGACCAGTTGGCTACTCAATCTGCCGACCAAGCAGTGACCAGCCTGCTCGCTCTGCACCCGCTTTCGCTCGATCAGCCAGTGTACGACAAGGTGGAAACTCCATCGGTCATCGAAATCAAAACTTGGACTAACCCGCCAGGCGTGATCCAAGTGGCCGACTACCCCGCGCCTGACTTCGAGTTGCTGCTGCGCCTGATCTCTTGGTGGACGCATGAGGCGGGGCAAGACCCCGGTATCGGTCACAAAATGACTTTTTTTTGGCACCAGTATCTCGCCACGTCGGCCAACTCGGCTTACCCGAACACTACGTTTTTCGACCACCTCGCCCTGCTGCGCTGGGGGGCGCTGGGCAACTACAAAAAGTTGGTGAACAAGATGGTGGCCGACAACACCATGCTCCGATACCTGAACAACAACCAGAACACGAAGACCAACCCCAACGAGAACTTCGCTCGCGAATTCCTCGAACTGTTCACCATCGGAAAAGGTCCGCAGATCGGGCCGGGCGACTACACGAACTATACAGAGGACGACATCGTGCAGGCCGCTCGCGTGTTCACGGGTTTTCAAACCAACACTTTGCGCACCACGATCGATACAGAAACGGGCCTCCCGCGCGGCATCACCACCCTCAGCCGCCACGACACGGGCAGCAAAAAATTTAGTGAAAAATTTGGCGGAGCCACCATCGCGGGGGCTACTACGGCGGTGGGCATTTTCACCGAAGTCGGCCAATTCGTGGACTTGGTGCTGGCTCAGCCCGAAACGGCCAAGAACATTTGCCGTAGGCTCTACACCTTTTTTGTCCACAAAACCATCACGCAGGAGGTGGAGACTGACATCATCGGGCCGCTGGCTGACATCTTCCGCAATGGAGGTTTCGAGATTTATCCGGTGCTGAAAAAACTGTTCAAAAGTGAGCATTTCTACGACCTCGACGACTCGGACAACAAGGATGAGATCGTGGGCGGCCTCATCAAGTCGCCGCTCGAACTGACGCTGCAAGCCTTGTCGTTTTTCAACATCGCCATACCCGACCCGCTGACGCAGAACTCGCTGCACTTCAACACGTTCTACCAGCAGGCGGTCATCACGCGGATGTTTGGCTACGCCAACCTCAACCTGTTTTACCCGCCCGACGTGGCGGGCTATGCGGCCTACAACCAACAGCCAGACTACACGCGGCACTGGTTCAACAGCACCACCATCGTGGCCCGCTACAAACTGCCCGCCATGCTGCTCACGGGCAAGCGCACCATCGGCGGCTCGCCCACAGCCAGCATCGGCATCAAACTGAACATCGTGCCCTGGGTGCGCAACAGCGGCATTTGCAGCGACCCCTCCGACGCTTATGTGCTGGTGCGCGAACTGCTGGACTACATGCTGCCGGAGGAGCCGAGCACGGAGCGCTTCGAGTATTTCTACACCCAGATTTTCCTCGACAACTTGCCGCCCTCCGACTGGACTTACGAGTGGGAAAACTACATCAAAACGGGCAACGAGACGGAGGTGAAGATCGCGCTGGAAAAATTAGTGAACTTCATCATGTTCTCGCCGGAGTACCAGACCTTCTGAGGGGTTGATGAGGTTGATAAAAGTTGATGAGGTTGATAATTAGCCTCTACCAATCCTATCAACCTCATCAACCTCATCAACCTCATCAACCTTCATCAACAAATCCACAGCAATGAAAAGACGTAATTTTCTCAAGATACTGCCTACCGCCGGGGTCACGCCCTTCGCGGTCAACGGCTTCTCGATGCGCCCATTTGCTAACAGCCGCATCGCCAATATTTTGGCTTCCTGCCAGGGTGTGCAAGAGCGTGTGCTGGTGCTCATCCAACTCAAAGGCGGCAACGACGGCATCAACACCGTCATCCCGCTGCCGCGCTACGACCGCTACGCCGCGCTGCGGCCCACCACTAAAATTGATGCTGCGAAAGCCATCAACTTGGACACCACGCTGCCCAACGCCAACCAGATCGGTCTGCACCCCGGCATGACGGGCGTGAAGGCGCTCTACGACAAGGGCTGGGCTTCGGTGGTGCAAGGCACTGGTTATCAGAGCATCAATCAGTCGCACTTCAAAGGCACCGACATCTGGCTTTCCGGCGGCGGCGGCTCTTTCGACCTCAACAACCTGACCTCTGGCTGGATGGGCCGCGCCCTGCAAGCCTTCTACCCCGACGTGCTGGGCCTGCCTACGCCCGAAATGCCCGACCCGCTCGGCATCCAGATCGGCGACCCGAACACCTCGCTGGGCTTCCACACCGAGACGGAACACCAGAATGTGCTGAACCTCAGCGGCCAAGACCCCGCCGGCTTCTACTCGCTCATCCAGACCATCGGCGGCGCGCCGCTGGCGCAGGTGCCAGAGTCGCATCACGGCGAGGAACTGGATTACATCATGGGCGTGGAGCGCAGCATCAACCAGTACGCGGCCCGCATCACGCAGGTGTTCAATGCGGGGAAAAACGCCATCTCCACTTACCCCAATAACTCGCTGGCGGCCCAACTCAAAACGGTGGCCCGCATGGTGCGCGGCGGCTGCAAGACCAAGATTTACCTCTGTCAAGTGGGCGGTTTCGATACCCACGCGGCGCAGGTGGATTCGGGCGACACCAGCATCGGTGCACACAACAACCTGCTGAAAGCCTTGTCAGATGCGGTCAAAACCTTCTTCGACGACTTGGAACTGATGGGCATCGCCGACCAGGTGGCGGCTTGCACTTTCTCCGAGTTTGGCCGCTGCGCCAAGGAGAACGGCTCGTTTGGCACCGACCACGGCACCCTCGCGCCCATGTTTTTATTCGGAAAAGGCATCCGCCCCTTCGTGCATGGCACCAACGTGGATTTGGACAACCTGACCAGCGACAACCAGTTGAAAAATATGCAGTTCGACTACAGGCAGGTGTTCGCCACACTGCTGCAAGACTGGCTGGGGGCCAACCCCTGGGTGATGCAGGAAACTATGTTCGAGGGTTACAACCAGATGTCGTTGGTGACCAAATCGCACGTCGCCCGCGAAGACTGCTACTGGGGCGGCACACCCACCATCCATGATCCATTCCGGCCCATGTTGGTATCGCCCAACCCGGCGCGCGTCACCGCAGAGGTTACCTACCAAAGCGATCTGAATTTCGAGGCGCAACTCACGCTACACAGCCTCGGCGGCGGCTTAGTGTCGGCCTCGCGGGAGCAGGTGCAGCAGGGCTTCAACGTGTACTACTTGGATGTGTCGAACCTCACGAGCGGGATGTATTTCGTGCGGATGGAAAATCGGAACACGGGCAGGGCGGACGTGGTGAAGTTAAGTGTGGTGCGTTGATTAGCATTGAGAATGGGTAGATTTTAAAGCGGCGGCATGGCCTTTGGGGGCATGTCGCCGCTTTTTATGGCCTACGCTGGGTTTTCAGCACCACCTGCATCTTCAGCACAGGAACCAAAATCAAATTTTAACACTTTCCCGACCTGACTATAACATTCCTTTTTGACCAGCCGTTTATCCCACAAAAAAGAGGGAA
>JAYSUY010000984.1:0-8412 GCA_043718855.1 Saprospiraceae bacterium
TCCACCAGCACCTTTATTTTGTCGGAAGCGTCAATCAGGTTTTCGCCCGTGCGCTTTATTACGTTGAGGGAGATGACATTGCGCCCGTCCAGACGGCTGAAACTCTCCTGCTCCTTGTGGCCCATGCGTACGTCGGCCACGTCTTTGAGGTACAGCATAGCACCCGATTGGGAGGCGATGATGATGTTTTTGATTTGCTCCACATCCTTGAAATCGCCCCGGATGGACACCGAGCGGGTCATGCCGCCGATGTCCACGTTGCCTGCCGAGATGGTCATGTTCTCAAAAGCCAGCGCGTTTTCGATGTCGCGGAAGGTGAGGCTGGCGGCGGCCATCTTGTACTTGTCCACATCCACCTGCACTTCTTTTTCGAGCGCGCCCACCAAGTCCACGCGGGTGATTTCGCGCATCTCTTCGATGCGGTCTTGCAGCGCGTCGGCGTAGTCCTTCAACTTGTCGAGGCTGAAGTCGCCCGCGATGTTGACGTTCATGATGGGGATTTCGGAGATGTCGAATTCCGTAATGACGGGGTCTTCGAGCAGGTCGGTGGGCAGGTCGCGGGCGGCTTTGTCCACCGCATCTTTCACCTTTTGCTTGCAGAGCGTCACGTCGAGGCTGGTGTTGAACTCCACGATGACGTTGGAGAAGTCCTGGACGGAGTTGGACATGACTTTTTTCACGCCGCTGATGCCCTTCAACTGTTTTTCGATAGGCTTGGTGACGAGTTGCTCCATATCGGTCGGCGATGCGCCGGGGTAGATGGTGGAGACGAAGATGGTGGGTACCACCACGTCGGGGAACTGCTCTTTGGGCAGGGCATTGTACGACATGATGCCGGCCAGGGTGATGAGCACCGTGATGATGAAGATGGAGGCGCGGTTGTCGATTGACCAACTGGTGGGTTTGAATTCTTTCATATCAAGAAGTGAATTTCGAATGAGTAATTGATTTTCAGTGGTTTAATGAGAGGGCTATCCATAGGCTGCTGACTCCGAGGTATAGGCAAAGTGGCGCGTACCACCTTGTGTCCATCTTCCCGAAGGGTGTATCTTTTATCTTTTTGAAAAAGCCGACGTAGCGAAAATCGCCCACCGCTCGGAGCAAGAAAATACCCGCCAGCACCCAGATGCCCCACTTTTCGGCCCCAAACGGCAGCCCAAGCGAGAAGCCTAAGCCCAGCCCAACGTTGTACAGCGCGAAGCCGAGTAAGCCCAATGCTACCACGATGCAAGCCACCGGGCCGGGGTTAAGCCTCCGCTCGCCACCGCCCAATCTGGTCGGAAGCACTTGGTCTAAGCCCCACTTTCCACCCAGCATCCAATAGAAGTGCAAGCCACCCAACAGGGTGAAAATGAGTGCATTGATGAGTGCGAGTGCAGTAGTCATGTCCTTAATTTTCCCAGTGGTACCAGTTGAAATCTGTCCCCAGTTCAAAACCCGCAGCGGGGTAGAGTTGGTTGCCGATGTCGTTGGTCTTGGCGGTTTCGAGCATCACTTCGCAAGCGCCAGTTTCTCTGGCCAAGTCCTTCGCCCGCTCCAGGAGCAGTTTTGAGATGCCCTTGCCCCGGTATTCGGGGGCGATGAAGAGGTCGTTGAGCAGCCACACGCGCTTCATGCGAGTGGAGGAAAACAGCGGGTAGAGTTGGGTAAACCCCACCGCTATACCACCTTCCAATGCAATGAAAATCATGGATTCGCTACGCTCCATCCGGTCTTTCAGGAACTGACGCGCCGCCTCGCGGTCGGGCGTTTTTTCATAAAAGGCCCGATACGCCTCGAAGAGGTCACTGAGGTTTTCGAGGTCGGAAGGGGTAGCGTTGCGGATGTGGGTCATGGATTTTCTTTTTAAAAGGCTGGTATGCCTTTCGCCCATGAAAGGGCTACTTTTGCACAAACAAAACGAGCCTATGGAAGAATTTGACTACCTGAGACACCTCTCCCAACGAGACTTAGAATTGCACAAGATTCAACAGTTCAAGGTGCTTGAATACAGCGTCGTTTATGAAAAGATGCTGGTTGAAGAGCGCGGAATCCGGTCTTTGGAAGAAATGCGCAACCTTGCTCTGGATAAAATCATTTTCATCAACAAGATTCTTAAAGAACGCTCTCTGCCATGACACAAGAACAACATAAACGACTTTCAGAACTGCTTCACCTCTTCAATACAGTTGAGCCTGAGCAAGTTGAAGAGTTGGACCACAAACAATGGAGGCCATTCCTTGCTTCCCTCACCTCCGACAAAGACCGCGTGTTCGCACTGACCGCTTACTTCGACATGGCCAATTACAACCTCTCCCGCCTCGCCAATCGCTTAGGCCAACTCAACCGGGAAGACTTGGAAGTGCTTCGACCTTCGTTGGAAGGGTTTAAGACTTTGGAAGAGCAGTTCAGGGCGCGTGCTTAAAAAGCCACCACCTCCCCGTTGTTCACATCCTGAAACCCCGTCGAGATCACCCAGTCGCCTTTTTTCAGGCCGCTGAGTATCTCCACTTGGCCGTTGTAGTTCTGGCCTTGTTTCACCGTCACTTTTTTGGTATTGGCCTGCTTCTCGCCCGTTTTTTCAGCCACCAGCACAAAGTCGCCGTCCTCGGCACTCTGGATCAGGTTTACCGGGATAGTGATGGCGTTCGCGCTCTGGTAGTCCACAATTTTCATCACCGCCACCTGGTTGGCACTGTATCCGCCGCCCGGCAGGGCGCACTCCACGGTGAACGTGCGGGTGGTCGGGTTGATGCTTTTGCTGACGTAGGTGACGCGGGTCGTGATTTCCTTGTTCAGGTCGGGGAAGAAAACCTGCACCTGATCGCCCTTGCGCACTTTGGCGGCGTAGGCTTCCGTCACTTCGCCTTTTATTTTCAGGTTGCTGAGGTTCAGGATGTTGCAGAGTGGCACACCTGGCGCGATGGCTTGCCCCTGCTTGAGCATCACCATGTCCACCGTGCCGCTTTGGGGCGCGTAGATTTTGCTCATGCTCATGTTTTCGCGCATGGTGGCGATGCTGCGCTCCACACTTTCCTTGCCGTTCTTGGCTTGGATGTACGCCACCTCGGTGCCGATCTTCTGGTCCCAGAGGCTTTTTTGGCGGTTGAAGATGTCGGTGGCCGTCACGAGTTGGCCGTCCATTTCGGCCAGGCTTTTAAGCATCACCGCATCGTCCACCTCAGCGATGAGTTGGCCCTGGCGCACGTTGTCGCCATTTTTGACCAGCACCCGCTTCAGTGCACCCGGCATTTTGGCGGTAGCCATCACGCTCTCGTCCGCGTCCACCTTGCCTTGCAGGTCGATGAAGTGGCGGAAGGGTGCGGGCTTCAACTCCGTCAGGCCCACCGTTTTCATCTTTTTTTCGGCGGGCTTGCCAGCGTTCACCTGCTTTTCGAGATCGGTGATTTGGGTTTCGAGTTTGGCTTTCTGGTCTTTGAGCGCAGCCAGTTCGGCAGCGGGGTCTTTCGGGCCGCCACCGCAAGCAGCAAGCAAGACAGCGAGGAGGGTGAAGGAGGAAAACTGGAAGAGGTTCTTATTTTTCATGTTGAAAGTCAATATTTTATGTGAAGTGTAGGTCGAAACACCAGTTTCGAAAAAATACTGCGAGCGCTCCCGAAACTGGTGTTTCGGCATACAACTACTGCCCCAACGCTTTCCGAATCGCAGCCCGTGCCGTCAGCACATCGTACTGCGCCTGCATGAGCGACTGCTGAGCCGTGTACAGCCCCGATTCGGCTTGCGTGACCTCGAAACTGCTGCCGATGCCAGCCTTGTACTTCGTCTGTGTGGTGTCGTAGATGCGCTGCGCGAGGGCCAGGTTTTTCTGCTGGCTCGTCACCCGTTCAGCAGCATTGGCGTATTGTTTACGAGCATTTTCGACTTCGAGCGCGATGGCATTTTCCAATAGTTGCTTTTGTGCATCAATGGTTTGTACCTGAATCACAGCCCGTTCACGACGAGCCTTCGCACCGCCACCGTCCCATATCGGCACGTTGATGGAAAGCCCCGCCACCGCCGACGGCACGAAAAACCAAGCGGTCTGATTGCCAAAACCTCCCTGCCAGCCCGGCTGGTACTGCACGAAGCCAGCCACCGTTGGCATCCAAGGTTTGCGGTTGAGGTCTACTTGCAAAGTAGCCAATTCGCGGCCTTTCAGCAGTTGCACATACTCCGGGCGGTTCATCAGATTTGGCTCGGAGGCCACATCCGCGCTGGCGTACTCGGCCAGCAGTTTGTCCAAGTTGTCAGAAAGTGCGACCGGGTTTTTCACCGGCATCCCCATCACGAATTTGAGGGCATTCACCACGATTTCCTGCTGGCGCACTAAGTTACCGCGCTCGCTGCGCAGCGTGGAGAGCGACAGATCGAGGCGGTCCACATCGAGTTGCTCCGCAAAACCAGCCTTGTTGATGGCTTTTGTGTCGCTGAACAGCTTTTCGAGGTTCCCGATGTTTTTGTCAAAAATGGCGACGTTCTCCGAGATCAGCAGCGCAGGCAAGTAAGCGTCAACCACCTGATTGCGAACGGTTTGCTTCGCTACAGCCAGTTGGTCGTTCACATAATCGCGGTAATACTCTGCCGCTTTGGTGGCGATGCGGTAACTGTTGCTGAAAAACAACTGGTTGATCGTGATGCTCGGCGACAGGCTGTGTACCGCGCTGAACACCACTTTTTGATCGCCCGTACCAAAACCCAGTGCGCTGGCCGGAATGCCGGGGCGCTGGATGAAATACTGGTAGCTCAGCCCGCCCGAAATTTGTGGCAACGCGGTAGCTGTGTTTTCCTTGACCCGCCATTCGGCATCGTTGACTTGCAGCTGGGCAACCTTGATGTTGGGGTGGTTTTCCAGGGCGTAACTGACGCATTCTGAGAGGCTCATCGGAGCGTTTTGGGCTGTGCCCAGTGCGCTCCAAAGCACCCAAAGTCCGATGGAAATGAATGCCTTAGTTGAGAATTTGTGGTGCATAAGCAGTGGATAGTATGCGGCAGCCGGAAGACTGGCCGTGTGTTTCGTTTGTCTGGAAAAGAAAATTTTCGGCAAGATTTACTCAGCGAGTTTTGCTTTCAAAACTTCGCGCCCTCGGTCGGACACAACGCTGTACAAGTAGTTGGTGATGAACTCGCGGAACAGGCCCTCGAACGTGAATGGCGGCTTAGGAAACCACCCATCTTGAAAAATAGCCATGCTGCCAGCGATGTAAAAACGGGCCGCGATGTCTATGTCAAAATCCTCCCGATAAAGCCCATCGCGGCGACCCCAATCCAAGTTGTCTTTGGCTACTCGGTAGATGTAGTCGCGCTGAAAATGCTCGATGCGCTCCCAAGTTTCGCGGTGGTATTTTTGGAGTTCGTGTATCACGTTTGGCTTCATTTGCTGCAAGTCGTGCATCACCTGCTTGATCACACGCACCATCTCGTCTATCGCGTCACTCGATTCGGTGTGCAGTACTCCGTCGGCTTGGCATTGCCCATCCATGTGTCGATCCATCACCTTCGCCACCAAGTCGTCCTTGTTTTCCACAAACTGGTATAGCGTTTTTTTGGAAATGCCCAGTTCCCGCGCCACGTCATCCATCGTGAGGCTCTTGATGCCAAGGCGGAAGAATATTTCTTCCACCCGCTTCAGCCATTTTTCTTGCTGTTCCGTAAACATGGCGCAAAGGTAAACATGGGAAACATTTTTTTTTCAAATCGTTTCCTATGTTTATTCTGTTTTTCGACGAACGGCAAATAAAATTCCATGTGCAGGGTGATTTTGCAGCGATTCACCAAATAAAAAAAGCCACCCCCGGATTCGGGAGCGGCTTACATCTTTTGTTTTTTAAAAAACGTTGATCGGGGTATTAGGCAGCGAATTTCATTTGGCAAAAAATGCTGCTCCGTACGCCGCCAAATGCCGAGCGATGTACTTTCCGATGATGTCAAATTCGATGTTCACCCAGTCGCCCGCCCGCAGCGCGTGGAAGTTGGTGTGTTCCCAAGTATACGGGATGATGGCGACCGAGAACAGGTCGCCCAGCGGCTCCACCACCGTCAGACTCACCCCGTTGAGGCACACCGAGCCTTTGTCCACCAGCAGATGCTCCGGCGTGGGGGCGTAGCGGAATGTGAACCGCCATGAGCCACCCGTTTCCAGCACCTCCACGCATTCCGCCACTGTGTCCACATGGCCCTGCACCATGTGGCCATCCAATCGCCCGCCCATCGGTAGGCAGCGCTCCAAGTTGATCAATGTGCCGACCGCCCAACTGCCCAGATTGCTGCGGCGCAGGGTTTCCTCTACAGCCGTCACTAAGTGTGAGGGGTGAGGAGTGAGGAGTGAGGGACTTGGAACTTCAAACTCCAAATCTCGAACTTCTGTAACCGTGAGACACACCCCGTTGTGGCTCAGGCTCTGGTCAATTTTCAGTTCGCCCGAAATAAGGCTCTCGATGGTGAAATGCACGTTGGAGCGGTCGCGCTCAATGGCGCAGACGGTGCCGAGGGTTTCGATGATGCCGGTGAACATAGGAGAGAGGGGTGAGAAAGTGAGAAAGTGAGGTTATGGCCGGAGTTATGAATGATGAGGTTCCTACGGTACAACCTCATAACTCATCACTCATACCTGACTACGCCCTGTCGCACCGCTCAATGGGAGAGCAGTTGTCGAGCAGGATGTTGCCTTTGTACTTAAACAGTACGCCTGGGCCGTACCAAGCCTCCAGCGTGAGGTAGCGGATGGTGCGGTTGGGCACAAACTGCAACTTGTACGACCGCCAGTCGGCGTGGTCCACCAGCGGCGACGAGGCCAGCAGTTGCTCTTTCGCGCCGCGTGTACCGCCGCCCCATACCCGTAGGCGCAGGGGGTGGTTGAAGCCTGCATACTTTGGGGCGTGAGCGAGGTAGGCGGAAAAACCGTAGCATACTCCCGCCACCAAATCTTCTTTGATGGTCTGGCCAATATCTTCAGATGTGCCGTCCTCGCGTGCCACGAGACCGACGTAGGTCTTGCCATCTTGTGCAGGCACTTGCACGCCCCAAATACCTGGCTGCACATCGGGTGTGCTGCCTGGCGTGTAGTAACTCCACCCCGCGGGCGCAGCAGACTGCCGAGGCGCATCTTCAAAAGATGGGTTAGTGAAGTGGATTTTGCCGTCGGGACCGGGAGGAACGAGGAACGAGGAACTGTGAACGATGAACAACACAGCTGTCAGCAGAAGGGTAGTCGGGGAGGGCAGCAGTCGTGGCATGAAAAGTTTTTTTGAAAGCATCAGGCGGTGTAGCAACCATTTTGGGAAAAAACAAGGTGGCAGCGGCAAAGATGCGAGGCTTCTCTACTTTTGTCGGCCCAAAAGTTTGGCAACCGACCAGCCGCTCAACCAACTATACGGCCCAATAACAGGTTTCGCCATTGGGCAAAGCGCAACGGCTTGGGCCTCAAATTACCAAATCACCAAATCCTCGCATCACCCACTCGACAAATGCCGCGCAACCGACCTACCTATCTTTATGCCATCGCCAGCGTCGCGCTGGTGCTGTTCATGCTCGGCTTTTTTGCCCTCACGGCTCTGCATGCCCACAAGTTGGTGACGCTTTTTAAAGAAAAAGTGGACATCTGGCTCGAACTGAAGCCCGACATCGCGCAGGAGGACGTGGCGAGCGTGGTGGCCGAAGTGCGGCAGCAAGGTTTTGTAAAAACCGAAACCGTCACGTTCATCACCCGCGAGCAGGCCCAAGCCGCCATGCGCCAAGACCTCGGCGAGGACGGGATGCTGGCCGATATGCCCAACTTGTTCCGCGATGTGGTACGCTTCAACGTGCGGGCCGATTACCTCGACAACGACAGCCTGACCCAGTGGCGCGAGCATCTGCGCGAAAACCCGCTCGTGGCCGACCTCTACTTCGAGGCGGCCAACACCGGCAACGTGGGCCGCAACATCGAAAACTTCGGCTGGATTACCCTCGCGCTGGGTTTTCTCCTCATCTTTGCCGCCGTCACCCTCATCCACAACACCATCCGGCTCGAACTGTACGCCAACCGTTTTGTCATCAAAAATCAAGAACTCGTTGGCGCGTCGTGGGGCTTCATCACCCGGCCTTACATCCGGCGCGGCATCGTCAACGGCCTCTGGAGCGCGCTGCTCGCCACCGTACTGCTCATCGGCCTTTTCGCCTGGATGCAGCACCTCGTGGAGGGCCTCAGCGACTTGCAGGACATGAACACGACGGTCGGAATCTTTGCCGCTCTGCTGCTGCTGGGTATGCTGATCTCCGGGCTGAGCACTTGGTGGGTAGTACACAAGTTCTTGAAAATGAAGATAGACGATCTATATTGAAATGTGGTCAATGTGGAAATGTGGTCAATGAAACACTCGCTTGGCATAGTCACATTGACCACATTTTTTCTCATTGACCATATTCTATACATTGACCACATTTTTTTCTCATTGA
>JAYSUY010000985.1:0-2995 GCA_043718855.1 Saprospiraceae bacterium
GCAGTGGGCATTGATGAAGCCCGGTACGAGCAGGCCAGTGCGGATGTCGAGGCTGGCTGGGTCGTGCTGGTGGCGGTGTTCGATGGCGAGTATTTGGCCTGCGTCGTCCACGATGACGACTCCGTGCTGGATGGGTTCGGAAGAGACCGGGCAAACCCAGTCGGCAGAAATTTTGCGCATAGCGAAAGTGTGGCGGTGGCCGATTGGCGGCAAAAGTATGGCAGTCTTGGCTGCGCAAAGTCGGATATTTGCAGGGCCATTCGGGCTCAATCCTCTCAACTCCCTCAACCCCCTCAACCCTCTCAACCCTCCACGTCATGCTACCATCCAAAATTTTCAACGACCCGGTGTACGGCTTTGTGTCCGTGCCGCGCGGTTTGTTGCTCGATCTCGTGGATCACCCCTACTTCCAGCGGCTGCGGCGCATCCGGCAGATGGGGTTGAGTTCCTACGTCTATCCGGGTGCGCTGCACACTCGCCTGCACCACGCGATTGGGGCCTTGCACCTGATGCAACTGGCCATTGAGGTGTTGCGCGACAAAGGTGCCGAGATCAGTGCGGAGGAGGCTGAGGCGGTGTGCGCCGCCATCCTGCTGCACGACATCGGGCATGGGCCGTTTTCCCACGCGCTGGAACACACGCTGGTGGATATGCACCACGAGGAACTGTCCAGCCTGTTCATGGCCGACCTCAACCGCCAGTTTGATGGGCGGCTGACGCTGGCGATGGAGATTTTTCAAGACCGATATGCCAAAAAATTCCTCCACCAACTGGTGTCAGGCCAGATCGACATGGACCGAATGGACTACCTCAGCCGCGACAGTTTTTTCAGCGGTGTGAGCGAGGGTGTGATCAGTTACGACCGCATTATCAAGATGTTAGCCGTACACGATGGAGACCTCGTGGTGGAGGAAAAGGGGATTTACAGCATCGAAAAATTCCTGATTGCCCGGCGGCTGATGTACTGGCAGGTGTACCTGCACAAGACTGGCGTATCGGCCGAGCAAATGCTCATCCACACCTTGCGCCGCGCCCGCGAGTTGGCCTTGCAGGGTGTACAACTGGAAGCGCCCCGCCACTTGGCCCGCTTCCTCTACCGCTCGCCCGACGAGCCGATGGAGGCCGCCGAACTGCTCCGATACTTTGCCCTGCTTGACGATACAGACGTGACTGCGGCCATCAAATACTGGTCGGAAGCCGAAGATTTTACCCTGAAATACTTGTCGCAGGGGCTGCTCGACCGCCACATTTTTCGCCTCGAATGGCACAGTGAGCCAGTGTCGGAATCTTATGCCGAATCCGTGCGGCAGCGCGTCACCGCCGCCTTCGGCGCGGTGCCTACCGAGCATTTTGTGTATGTGGGAAGAGAACAAAACCGCGCTTATGACGACTCGAAAGAGCAAATCCGCATCCTGTTTAAAAATGGAGTAGCACGGCCCATTACCGAGTGTAGCGATGTGCCGCTTTACACTCAAGAGGTTACCAAATACTATATTTGCTATCCGAAGAATTTGCCTTAGCAGGAGAAACCAAACGAAAAATTCACGTTCAAAGGGCAGGTTTGAGCGGCTTTAGATTTACTTTTGCCACTTCTTCTTACTAAAAACAGTACTATCAAACATTCGTGTTAACCAATTCATTCATCGTTATGGGAAAAATGAAGTTCCTCCTCCTCACCCTCATGTGCAGCATTGCCTTGACCGCCAATGCACAGCAGCCCAATGAGATCCCGAATGCACAGCCGGGTAAATGCTATGCAAAGTGCAACATCCCCGACCAGTACGAAACCGTTACCGAACAGGTACAGATCAAGGCCGCTGCTACGCGCACCTTCGCAGTACCTGCCGAGTACGAAACCAAAACTGAGCAGGTGGAGATGAAAGCCGCTAGCAAGCGCTACATCGCAACCCCCGCTCAGTACGCTACCGCTACCGAGCAAGTGCAGGTGAAAGCCCCCAGCAAGCGCCTTATTCCAGTACCCGCTGAGTACACGACCATGGAAGAGCGCATCGAGGTGAAGCCTGCGGGCAAACGCATCACGACTGTGCCAGCCGAGTACGAAACCAAAACCGAGCAGGTGGAGGTGAAATCTGCTGGCAAGCGCATGATCGAAGTGTCCGCTGTGTACGAAAACATGACCGAAGAGTACACGATGGAAGCCGCTTCTACCCGTGTGGAAGTGCTACAGCCGAAGTACGAGACCGTCACCGAGCGCATCGAAATCAAGCCCGTTTCTACGAAGTGGGTAAAGAAAAAAGCCGATGCTAACTGCCTCAGCGCCAACCCTGACGACTGTCTCGTGTGGTGTTTGGTCGAAACTCCGGCTGAGTACCAGACCCTCACCAAGCGCGTCAACAAAGGCTGTGACGGCACAGGTGTGGCTGATGCAGGTTGCACCAAGACCATCCAAATCCCTGCTAAAATGGGTACCCGTACCGTGCGGAAGATCAAGACCCCCGCTACTACGCGTGAGGAGGCCATCCCAGCAGAGTACAAAACCGTGACCAAGCGCGTGGTGAAAACTCCCGCTACCACCCGTGAGGAAATCATCCCGGCTGAGTACAAGACCGTGACCAAGCAAGTGGTGAAAACCCCCGCTACGGTACGTGAAGAAGAAGTGCCAGCCGAGTACGCTACCGTGACCAAGCAAGTGGCAAAAGCAGAAGCAGCCGCTCGTGAAGAGATCATACCGGCCGAGTACAAGACCGTGACCTCCCGCGTAGTGAAAACAGCAGCTACCACCCGCACCGAGACCATCCCTGCGGAGTACGCTACCGTCACGAAGCGCAAACTCGTCAAAGCAGGTGGTTTCACCGAGTGGCGCGAAGTGCTTTGCGGCGAAAAAGTGACTGGTTACACCGTCCGCCAGATTCAGGATGCCCTGTCGAAAGCAGGCTACGATCCAGGTCCTTCGGACAACGTGATGGGCGCTCGCACCAAGGCAGCACTCACCAAGTATCAGAAAGACAAGGGTTTGCCAGTGGGCAACCTCGAC
>JAYSUY010000986.1:0-2991 GCA_043718855.1 Saprospiraceae bacterium
CCCGCGTCGAGAAGTTCTATCTGTTTTTCGATGCTTGGGGAGCCAAGTTGTTCAGTTTCACAAAAGGCGGGACCGAGTATGGTATCGGCTGGCTGCCGTTGGGCGGCTATGTAAAAATAGCGGGCATGGTGGACGAGAGCATGGATACTGAAGCGATGAAAGGCCCACCTCAGCCCTGGGAATTTCGCTCCAAACCGGCTTGGCAGCGGCTCATCATCATGCTGGGCGGCGTGACGGTCAACTTCATCCTCGGGTTCTTGATTTTCGGGTTTATTTTCTGGCACTACGGCGAGGTGTATGTACCCAACAACGAACTAAAATATGGTGCATCCATGGATTCCGTGCTGCTTCGGCAGGGCCTTCAACAGGGCGATGTCATCCTGAGCGTCGGCAACACCCGCTTCGATCGGCTTGACGAATCGGGTTTTATGAAGGCTGTCGCACTCGACAACCAGCACAACGTCAAGGTATTGCGCAACGGAAAGGAACAAACCATCGTGTTGTCTGACGATATCGCATCTCAGATCACCAGTTCCGGGGTGCAGAAAAAACTGTTGATGACTTCCCGGATTCCGTTTTACGCCGAGAAACTCAAAAAAGGCGACCCGGCAGAAAAAGCAGGCATCCAACTGGATGACCGCATCGTGGCGCTCAATGGCCAGCAGACAGAGTTTTTTGATCAGTTTGGCCCGCTGGCGCGTACAATGAAAGGCCAGCAGGTTACCGTTACCGTAGAGCGCAACGGAGCCAGGCAGGACATCTCGCTCACCCTCACGAAGGACGGTGCCATTGGCGTATTCCCCAAGCCACCCAGCAAAATCCTCAACGTTGCCCGCCAAAGATACAGCATCGCGGAGGCCCTTCCCGCTGGGATACAGCGCAGCGTGGATTTCTTGAACGACCAGATCAAGGCCTTCGGCCAGATGTTCCGGGGCAAGATATCCGCCAAGGACAACCTCGGCAGCCTCATCAGCATCGGCAATATGTTCCCGCCCTACTGGGACTGGGAAATTTTCTGGAACATCACCGCCTCCCTCAGCATCATTCTGGCCTTCATGAACTTGTTGCCCATTCCCGCACTGGATGGCGGCTACGTCATGTTCCTGATCTGGGAAGTCGTCACCGGTCGCCGCGTCAGCGATGCTTTCATGGAAAAAGCCGTCACCGTCGGGTTCTTCCTCCTGCTCGGCCTCATGGCCTTCGCGCTGGGGCTGGATTTGATGCGATTTGTGTTTTGATGGGGATTTGACGACGTGACAATCTAACCATGCACAGACACTTCCACTTCTTCGCATCCCTTGCCCTGCTGCTCGCCACTGGCTTGTCTGCTATGGCGCAAAAACCCAAACTCAACTTGGTGCAAATCGCCAACGGCCTCACGCGGCCCATCGACATCAAGCACTGCGGCGACGAGCGGCTGTTCGTCGTGGAGCAGCGCGGGCTGATTTACATCATGGACAAAAGCGGGAGCGTGAACCCCAGCCCGTTTCTGGACATCACGAGCATGGTGCTTTCCGTCGGGAACGAGCAGGGCCTGCTGGGCCTGGCTTTCAGCCCGAACTACAAGTCCGACGGGCATTTTTTCGTCAATTTCACCGGCGGCACGGGCAACGGGTACAGCGAGATCGCGCGTTTTTCGGTCGATCCCGCCGATTCGAGCAGGGCTTTGCCCAACAGCAAACTGACCTTGCTGCAATTTGCCCAGCCCGGCACGACGCACAACGGCGGCAACATGATGTTTGGGAAAGACGGCTACCTGTATATCTCGCAGGGCGACGGCGGGGGCGGCAACAACAGCCAAAACAACAATACTTTTCACGCCAAAATACTTCGCATCAACCCTTTCAAAGGCACACCCTACGCCATCCCGCCGGGCAATCCGCTGGTGGGCCAAGCCAACGTGAAGCCCGAAATCTGGGCCACCGGTCTGCGCAATCCCTGGCGTTGCAGTTTCGACCGCCTCACGGGCGACCTCTGGATGGCCGATGTGGGGCAGGACACGATGGAAGAAATTGATTTCCAGCCCCACGATTTCACAGGCCTCGCCAACTACGGCTGGCGCTGCTACGAAGGCACCATCCCGTACATCACCACCGGCTGCGGGCCGATCAGCAGTTATACCGCACCGGTCTACAGTTACCGCCACTCTGCGCTGAATGGCTGCTCCGTCACCGGCGGCTACGTTTATCGGGGCGCGAAGTACCCCAACCTGTACGGCAAGTACCTGTTCACCGATGCTTGCTCTGGCCGAATTTGGGCTATCCGGCAGCCCGCGCCGGGCGTGTTTCAGACCGACACGCTGGGCAATTTCCTCAACTTCAATTTGGTCACCTTCGGCGAAGACAACAGGGGCGAACTCTACATCGGCGGCTTCAAACTCATGCAGCCGCTTACCGGACGCATCTGGCGCGTGACGGACACCTCGGCAGTCTGCCCGACCGTCCACATCCTCAACCTGCCGGACAGCCTCTGCAACACCGCTCCGCCGCTTACGCTGATGGCCGATGTGCCGGGCGGCACGTTTGCCATCGCCGGTTTGCCCACCACTGTCCTCGATCCTTCGCAATTGTTTTTTGCGACTTACCCGGTCGTGTACACTTACGCCGACGCGAGTGGCTGCACGAGTGCCGACACGCAATTTGTGGTGATCAAAAACTGCACGAGCGGAGTGGCCGAGCCCAGCGTGGGCGGCTTGGATTTTTCCATCTACCCAAACCCGAACGACGGTGATTTTGAAGCCTGGCTCAGCACCGTCTCCGATGTCGGGCCGCTGACGCTGTCGCTGTTCGACAACGCTGGGCATCTGCTGCGGGAGCAGACGGTGGTTTCGGGCAGTCTAAAAATACCTTTTTCGGGTGCGCGGCTTGGGCCGGGGACTTATTTTTTGGAGGTAAAAATTGGGCGCGAGAGAGCGGTTAAGGGGTTTTCGGTACGGTAACGGAAATAGGTTTTGCTCTGCTCTCATCTGCAAAAAAAAGCCTGCACCGAATT
>JAYSUY010000987.1:0-8363 GCA_043718855.1 Saprospiraceae bacterium
ACTACAAGAAGGATTGAAACATAAATTAAATTAGTTAGTGTGGTTTGGTTTGATTGACCTCAAGAGCCACATCCACTACAAGAAGGATTGAAACTCCTGAACGTCGAGACGTTCAAGATTGTCAGGAATCCTCAAGAGCCACATCCACTACAAGAAGGATTGAAACACAAAACTCTATTCAAGTCTACTTGAAAACGCCATACCTCAAGAGCCACATCCACTACAAGAAGGATTGAAACCGAAGCAGGAGCCGAAGGGCAACGCGGGCAACGGCCCTCATGAGCCACATCCACTACAAGAAGGATTGAAACGGGCCGAGCCTGGGGCTTCGGCGAACTGAGGCGGAAGCCTCATGAGCCACATCCACTACAAGAAGGATTGAAACCGCCTGCCAGTACCCCGCCTGCCGTGCCATTCGCGCCTCATGAGCCACATCCACTACAAGAAGGATTGAAACAAAAATCGACGGCAGGCTTCACCCTGCCGTCGAGGGTCCTCAAGAGCCACATCCACTACAAGAAGGATTGAAACAAATAATCCGCATAACCCTGCTTCAACTTTCATGCTCCTCAAGAGCCACATCCACTACAAGAAGGATTGAAACATGCGGATGGTCTTTGAAATCGCCCGGGCTAAGCAACCTCAAGAGCCACATCCACTACAAGAAGGATTGAAACCCTATTTCTGGAGCCAAGTGGCCCGATTGCCCGGCACCTCAAGAGCCACATCCACTACAAGAAGGATTGAAACCCGCAAGTGCCTGACCCAAACACCGCAACTCTGGCACCTCAAGAGCCACATCCACTACAAGAAGGATTGAAACCAGCTCCGCTGGCTGCCCGTGCACCGCTGGCTGCCCGTATTCCCACTACCACAAAACCCAAGCGCAGGGCGGCTCGTGAGGGTCTGCGACCCGATACGTGGTGTCTGCCAGTCTCCGACTGGTGTTGCGTTTGTTGGTTGTGCTGCTCGCAGGTCGGAGACCTGCCAACGCGACGTATTGGGTCGCAGACCCTCACGAGCCGCCCTGCGCTTGAGTTTTGTGGTAGTGGGAAGATTAGCAGCCGACGGGGTTTTGTGCCTCGGTCGTCCACGACCGAGGGGTGCGCAGGGAGCGCACCGAGACGCGCTGCTCGGTCGTCAATGACCGGGGAGCGGGGCTTACTAAATCCGCAAAATTGGGTAATCATCGAAAGCCGGGTCGCTGCTTAGAAACCGTTTTAAAACCCCTGCCGAGGCGAAAAGGCTTAGATTCTAAGAATAGATGAAGTCCATTTTTTAAGGCATAGTGGTGCCTATTCCTTCAAAAATGGACAAAATATAGCCTTGAAAGATAAGCCTTTGCGACCGGCAAGGGGTTTTAAAACGGTTTCTTACGACGGGCATTTTTTCCACTACGGCTTGGGCAATGATGATGCGGTCGAACGGGAACAGGGGAGCACACGCGCTGGCAGGTGTGCAACACCCTCCGCTGGCTGCCCGTGCTCCATTACCACAAACACCAAAAGCAGGGCGGTTTGCCGATGAAAAATCGGAGTGGGCGGTGACGACAAAAAAGCCCTTCGGCGCAACGCGCCGAAGGGCTTTTTTCATGGAGCAAGAGAAGCGGCCCTCCACCCTTCGCCAGTTTCTGAAACACATCGTTGGCGATCATTTCAGAAAACGGGCAGCACGGTGAGCCACTCAATCCTTCGGATTGAACATCGCCACATACAGCACCACAAATATCATCGAAAGCCCCCAACACGCCGCTGATTTCAACGTGATGGCCCCGAAATAGACGAACGTGAAAGCGTCCACCGAAAAATACCATAAGATGTGGAGGACGAAAAACAGGGCGGCGGTCTGCAAAAAAATCTGCCAGCCAATGTGCGCGGGAGAGAAGATCGGCACTTTGGTCAGGTTGGCCCCTTTCTGCGTGAAGGCCTTCACCATGCCGGGGCGGATAAGGCCAGCAAACGCGCCCGCGCTAGCGTGTACGCCCAGGGTGCCGTAAAAACCGTCCACTGTCATGCCCACAGCAAAGCCGAGCAGCACGAGGTAGGGAGTAGCCGTCGAGAGTGGAAGCAGCAGGATGAACAGTGGGTACAGCAGCACCGTCAGGTACGAGCCAGCCAGCCCCACCTGCTTGAACAGCAGCACTTGCACGGCCACGATGCCGAGAAATCGCCAGAGGCTGGGAAAAATAATGCTGACGTTCATTGGTTGCGCTGTTTCGATTGGGTGCTGTCCATCTCAGTGACAAAAGCGTTTTTCACGACAAACACGTCCTGCACCGACGACATATCCTGGCTGAGCCGCACTTTGATGTTCAGAAAATAGGGATTTTCGGGGTCGGTGGTAGGCTTGTCGTACACCGTGCCCACCTGGAGCGATTTTGGGAAAATACCCGACAACCCGCTCGTAACCACCGGCGTACCAATTTCTACAAATTCGAAGAAGTGCTTGGGGATAAAGCGCAGCGTCACCAACGATGGGTCGCCACCCTCCCACACCACAGAGCCTGCGGGCAGGTCGCCATTTTTCAGTTTTAAGGCTGCCGAAATGCGCGACTGCCCGTGCAATACTGACATCACCGAAGTGAACCGGCGGCTGACGTGACGGGCAATGCCCACCACTCCTCGCCCCGATACCACTGCCATCCCGGGCTTCACCTGATCCTCCGTACCTCGATTGATCATCAGCCAGTTGTTGGCACTCGTGATGCTGTTTCCCACCACTTTAGCGGCTACAAATTCGTAGAGCGGGCGGGAGGTTTTGTGTACAACAGAGTCGGAGCCATCCACTTTTCGTAGGGTGTCGCGCAGCACGAGGAACTGTGTGTCGCGGTAGGGCATCTGAAACGTGCGGGTATTAGCAACTTGGCTTTGCAGGGCGGCATTTTCCTTCATCAGGCTGTCTACCCGTTCGCTCAGGCCGAAGTAGTCGGTCCATTCTTGCCGCTCTTCCATCACGTTGCCTGCCAAAATGCCCCAAGAATGGGTGAAAATTGCATCTTGACGGTCGTTGTATTGCACAACCATGAAAAAACAAAATGCCTCCACCAGTACGAAGGTTACGAAGCCCCCGAAGCGAACGAAGAGTTGGAGGAGGTTGCCCATGTTTTAGTTATGAGTTGCGAGTTATGAGTTATGAGCGTGAAACAAACTCATAACTCATAACTCATAACTAAAAATCAGACGCTTTTGCGGTCGATCAAAAAGGAGAAGCGATTGGTATCGCGGAGGGCGAGGCCAGTGCCGCGCACCACAGCGCGGAGCGGGTCGTCGGCCACCTGCACCTGGAGTTTGGTCTTGGATTCGAGGCGTTTGTCCAAGCCGCGCAGCAGCGCACCGCCGCCGGTGAGGTAGAGGCCCGTTTTGTAGATGTCGGAAGCCAATTCAGGTGGAGTCAGTTCGAGGGCTTTGAGCACAGCATCTTCGATCTTGCTCACGCTCTTGTCGAGCGCGTAAGCGACTTCTTGGTAACTCACTTTGATCTGCTTCGGGATGCCTGTCATCAGGTCGCGTCCATTCACGGCGTAGTCTGGCGGCGGGTTGTCGAGTTCGTGAAGGGCCGAGCCGACGTGGATTTTGATCTGCTCTGAGGTGCGCTCGCCGATGAGGATGTTGTGCTCGCGCTTCATGTAGTTCATGATGTCGTTGGTCAGTTCGTCGCCTGCGATGCGGATGCTCTGGTCGCAAACAATGCCCGAAAGTGCGATGACCGCGATCTCCGTAGTGCCACCGCCAATGTCGATCACCATGTTGCCCACTGGTGCCTCGATATCAAGGCCAATGCCCAGTGCAGCAGCCATCGGCTCATGGATGAGGTAAGTTTCTTTGCTGTCCACGTGGTCGGCGGAGTCAAATACAGCGCGTTTTTCTACTTCGGTGATGCCGCTGGGGATGCAAATCACCATTTTCAGGTGGCTGAACAGGTTGCTTTTCCTGCCCACCATGCGGATCATATTCTCGATCATGGCCTCAGCAGCCTGAAAATCAGCAATCACTCCGTCTTTGAGCGGGCGTACGGTCTTGATGTTTTCGTGGGTCTTTTCGTGCATCTGCATCGCTTTCATCCCTACCGCGATGGTCTGTCCCGTGCGGCGGTCAATCGCTACAATCGAAGGCTCGTCCACAACCACCTGATCGTCCACCATGATCAACGTATTCGCAGTGCCCAGATCAATGGCTAACTCCTGCTTGAAAAACTTGAAAAAGTTCAAAGTATATCTCGGTTTAAAAAGTGAGTATCTTCTAAAAAAGTCTGCAAAAGTACGCAGGGTTTTGATTTAAACTTGCAAGGCTATGTGCTGAAACTTTACAAAATTTTGGCCAATCAGCCCTGTTTCACCCCGATTTGTTTCTTTTCTGTCACGGCTTCTGCCAGCCACAGGAAATGACCAAGGAATGCCCGGATATTTTTCTCAAAAATGGGGTCGAGCAATGTGCCCTGCTCATCAAAACGCTGGGCCACACTGCCCACCGTCAGCATCTGCGGGATGGGATAGCCGCCTATGCCCAGCACCAATTGCTGCATCGAAAGTGCCGCCCGGATGCCGCCCAGTGAGCCGGATGTGACCGATGCAATGCCCACCACTTTTTGAGAAAAATCCTGCTCTTTGAGGTAGTCCACTGCGTTTTTCAATGCAGCCGTGTAGCTCCCGTTGTACTCTGGAGAGACGAACAGGTATGCATCGGAACGCCGCACACGCTCCGCAAAATCCGACAGGCCTTCTGGCGGATTGGGGTGTTTGTGCAACACTTCCTCCAGCATGGGGAATTGATAATTGGCCAAGTCAAGCACCTCGGCTGTATGATTTTCGCTCAATGCGATGAACTGTTGCAAGGCCAGCGCCACGCGGTGTGACTGACGGTTGAGGCGTGTGCTGGACGATAAAATGGAGATGTGCATAGTGCCGCCTCAAACGGGCGAGCGGGCCGAATGTTCGGAATCACTCAACTCGTGCCGAAATTTTGGATTTTTGCGTCAAAAATACCCGCTATGTCGCTCACTCCTCACTCCCCACTCCTCACCCCTCATCCTTCCCTTTTTCTCGACCGAGATGGGGTGATCAACCTCCGCACACCGGGCGACTACATCCGTTCGCCGGAGGCCTTCGAGCCGGTGCCGGGGATGGGCGAAGCCTTACAACTGCTGGCCGGCCTGTTCGGGCGTATCGTGGTGGTGACCAACCAAGCCGGTGTCGGCAAGGGCCTGATGACGGAAGCAGATTTGGATGCTGTACATCAAAAAATGCAGGTTGGGGTGGAGGCCGCCGGAGGCCGCATTGACAGGGCTTACTACTGCCCGCACCCGCCCGCCGTAGGCTGCGATTGCCGGAAGCCAAACCCCGGTATGGCCCACCAGGCGCAGGCCGATTTTCCCGACATTCAATTTGACCAATCCTGGATGGTGGGTGACTCGGCTTCGGATCTCGAATTTGGCCGCAGGTTGGGGATGCGGACGGTGTTGATTGAAGGGAAAACGGAGGATGCAGACCTGTTGGAGGCCATGACCCCTGACTTTCGGTTTGCTTCACTCCTGGATTTCGCCCGGTTTGTTAAAGTTTTTAACAAGCAAAAATAAGGGTTTCCCCACCCCGTTTTCCCGGTACAAAATTGCTTTGAAGCCCGTATAAACCCAACACTGAGAACAACCCACCGATTGCAGGTTTCTGCTTTTTGCCCTTCGCGCGGCCGCCGAAAGGTATTTTATTCCCACTTTTCTCTCTCCGAAACCTTGGTTTCGGCACACAATTACTAAACACGTTTTCCACATGACACACCCTCGTTTCATGCGGGTAGCCCGACTTGTGGGCTGCCTCGGCGGAGCCTTGCTCTGCGCCCAAATTGCCCTCGCCCAACCAGATGAAGACCCGCAGCCTACGCCCCTCACGGAGGAAGCACCTGCGGCTAATGAACCGCTCGACGACTTTACTACGCGTCACACGCTGGCCGAAAACCGCACCTTGCCCTACCCGACTGTGCGGGAGGCTGATATCTTGTGGGAAAAGCGGATGTGGCGGGTGGTGGATACCCGCGAAAAGATGAACAAGCCGTTCACTGCGCCGGAGTCGCCGTTTTTTCAGATCATCAGCCAAGCAGCGCTCGCTGGCGAACTGCCGGTGTACAGCACCGAGGACGACCGCTTTACGAAGCGACTGACGAAGGAGCAGGTCAATGCTGAACTGTTTGATACGGATACGATCATCCGGTTTGATCCAGAAACATACTCGGAGGACGTGAGGGTGGTTCACAACGAACTAAACTGGGAGAGTGTCAAGCGGTTCCGCATCAAAGAAGCGTGGTATTTTGACAAAAACACGGCGACACTCAAGGTGCGCATCCTGGGCATCGCGCCGTTGGTGGAGGTGCGCGACGAGGAGGGCAATTTCCGCTACGAAAAGCCGATCTTTTGGGTGCATTACCCCTCGGCTCGCCCGCTGCTGGCTCACCACAAGGTGGTGAACTGGGGCGGCAACCAATCAGCCACCGCGACTTGGGAGGACTGGTTCGAGATGCGCTACTTCTCCGCCTTGCCCATCAAGGAAAACAACGTGTACGACCGCCGTATCCAGGATTACCTGAGCGGCCCGGATATAGCGATGGAGGGCCAGAAAATTGACGATCGGCTGTTCAATGCCGAGCATGACTTGTGGACGTATTGATTTGACTGTCAAATACCTGCGACAAAAAAAGAGATGCCCCGCTGCAGCAGGGCATCTCTTTTTTTGGGTTGCAAGTCCAGAATTTCTTACTGGTGGTAAGCCTGATTGTGTGCAAGCGGTTTGCTGCATTTTGCACAGGCTCCAGCCGCTCCAGCACCTCCAGTACAGCCAGCGGAGCAGGTGTAATGCCACACGCCAGCGGCGTTTTGGGCGGGTTCTGGTGGCTTGGGGGTAGGGGTAGCCGCAGTTGCGCCAGGGGTAATTGCCGGATTGGCGCTGGTTGTTGTCTTAGGTTGGCCGTGATAGACGGTGTTGTGTGTGAGCATGGTGCCGCATTTTGCACAAGCGGCAGCCGCCCCGGCACCTCCTGCACAGCCCTTAGGGCAGGTATAGTGCCATACACCAGCAGCATTTTGGGGTGGTTCGGTGGTGGCTGGGGGTGGGGTAGTGGCAGGAGCTAGGGCGGGAGCGATTGTAGGGTCGGCAAAGGGCGCGGCGGCGACATCGGTGGCACCAGTGGCCGGTTGAGTACCCGTGGTTTCAGGTGTAGCGTTTTTAGAGGCATCGCTGTCGTTTTTGCAAGACGGAAAAACGGTGATGGCACAAAGTGCAGCGGTAAAAAGGACGGAGTGAAATTTCATGTTCAGTATTTTATTTTCATGCAAAAGTAATCAGACTTTCATCAAATCGTCGCCTTGGGCTTGGAATCTGTGCTGCTGGCATCTGTGTGACGAGGTAGAATTATTTGTCTCTTGTCAGGTGCGCCATGCCCGCGTACATCATCTGCCGAATCTGTATCCTGAAAAACGCAAATGCTTGCTGCACAACGAAAAGCACCGCAATAAGCCCCGGCAACACCATGCCTGTGCTACCTTCCAGCAGCCAGTACAACTTGGCCAAAACCAGTTGAAAACCCACAAAACCCAGTACCAAAATCAGCAGTGCCTTCTTCTTTTTCCAGTAAATCTGCCCACCAGTTTTGAGGCTCGCCAGCACCGAATCGCCCGTGTTGATTTTGGACAATCGACTCACGACCGACCACATGTACAACTTGGCCAAGCCCATCAGATAGATTGTCAGCATGCCCACCACCAGCCCAGCCGCATATTTTTCTGAAGGAAAATCTTGCAGCCAGCCCTCCAAATTTAGGGCTATCGGTACCAGCACCACTGCCGTCCAGACAGCAGCCAGCAGCAGAAATACGAGGCTGATTTTCAAAAACGGGAAGAAAAACTGGGCACCTCCGACCCAAAATGTGCGGATCGAAATTTGCTCTTTTGAGGCGACGCAAGCCAGCATCCCGGCATTCATAAAAACAGAAAAAACGAGCCAAACAAGCAACAGCCAGCGCAACTGACCGAGCAGCGGCGTGATGGACGCACCGTGTACTTTCAAAAAATCGGTGAGTACCGTGTGGTCGTAGTGAGTAAGCAACTTGTTGATTTCCAGCGAGTGGCCGATGGATGCCTCCAGCACGTTGTGTATCTGCATACCCAGCGTGAGGGCCAAGCAGAGTTGAAAAAAGTACACGATGGCTGCCACGCGCCACTGCCGCATCCCGACTAAAAAACTATGTGAAAAAACGTTGCGCAAGGAAGTTATGAGTTATGAGAAATGCGAATAATGGGTTGAGAAGCAGAGGTAGTTTGTCATTGGCGGATTCAGTATGTTTGTAGTTCTCACATTGTAAACAACTGACTATGTTGGAAAT
>JAYSUY010000988.1:0-8354 GCA_043718855.1 Saprospiraceae bacterium
GTTTGAGTTATGAGTTATGCCAGCCATAACTCATAACTCAAACCTCATAACTGGATTTTCATTCTTCAGGCAGTGCCACCTCGTCGTCGCCAGTTTCGCTGACCAAGGCTCTTTGCTTGCGGTGTTCGAGCGAGTCGGAGCGCATTTCGAGGTAATTCATGCGGTTGCGGGTGATTTCGGCGGCCAAGTAGAGGGCCTTGATGAACGAGGTTTCGTCGGCTTCGCCTTTGCCAGCGATGTCGTAAGCCGTGCCATGATCGGGCGATGTGCGCACCGAGGCGAGACCGGCCGTGTAGTTCACCCCTGCGCCGAAGGAGAGGGCTTTGAACGGTACCAGCCCCTGGTCGTGGTACATGGCGAGTACGCCATCGAATTTGTGGAACTGCCCGGAGCCGAAAAATCCGTCGGCGGGGTACGGGCCGAACACCATCACGCCCCGCTGTTTGGCTTCCTCAATGGCCGGGCGCACGATTTTGTCGTCCTCGTCGCCGATAGCACCCTCGTCGCCCGCATGTGGGTTGAGGCCCAAGACAGCAATGGTGGGGCGCTCCAGGTTGAAGTCGATTTTGAGCGTTTCGGCCATGATGAGGATTTTGCGCAACACTTTTTCCTTGGTCACTGCGGCGGCCACTTCGCGGATGGGGAGGTGGTTGGTGACCACGCCCACGCGCAAAGTGTCAGACACCATGAGCATCAGCGATTCTTTGGCTTTGAATTCTGACGTGATGTACTCGGTGTGGCCGACGAAGGGGAAACCAGCCAACTGCATGGCTTTTTTGTTGATCGGAGCCGTCACTAATGCGTCGATATCGCCAGCGCGGAGGTCCGTCACCGCCCGTTCGAGGGCCTGAAAAGCGCACTTGCCACCCACGTCGTTGGCTTTGCCGAGCGTGATGTTCACGTTGTCGGGCCAGCAGTTGATGATGTTCATACGGCCAGCCTGTGCTTCGGCAGGGGTGTCGACGGAGTGGAACTGGATGTTCTCCTCGGTGATGATGTTTTTGTGGTAAGCGATGACTTTGGTGCTGCCGTAGATGACGATGCGAAACGCGCTGCCCGCTTTTTTGATGGCGACGGCTTTGAGGATGACCTCGAGGCCGATGCCGTTGATGTCGCCGCAGGTGAGGCCAATGGTGATGTTGCTCATGTTTGGGTGGTGTGTGGATTTGGAGATGGGGTTAGTTGAAAAGTTGGAGGGTTTTTCGGTCGGTGCTGATTTTTTCTTCTTGGAGGTTGGCGATGTCCACCACTGCCCCGTACTCAATGAAGGTTTCAAAAAATTGGTAGTAGCGCTCGCCCCAGTACAACATCGCGCAAGACATGGGCGCTCCTTTGCCGCCGTCTTTTCCATTTTCGAGAAAGCGCAAGCGGGTGTCGTACAAAAAACAAACTGCCCTCGCTTTGCCCCACATGCTGCGCTTCCAGTGGCCGGTGGTGGTCGCTACGGGTACCAGTGCCAGCACTTCAGAGCCAAAATCCTCGTTCGCTATAGCAGACTTTGCCAACCAGTGCTTGATGGTAGTGCCGCGCTCTTTGTCGTTGCCGTAGGGCGGATTGACGTAGATGGTCGGGTAGTTCCAATTTTGTTCCAATCCATCTTTGGGCAGCCGCCACTCGGTATTGGCTTTCACGATGGAAAACTCATTGGAGCAAGGGTCGAGGTCAATCTCCCCTCCCAAAAACTCCTTTACCGCTCGAATTTACTTCGGCGAAGTGCCCCAATGATGGCTTTGGGTGTTGACGGTGCGGCCTGCGCTCATCCATACTTCTTTTTCAAAAAATCATACACCAACCGCACCCCTACACCCGTGCCTTCCTTCGTGCGGTAACTGTTGGCTGCGCGAAGGTAAGCAGGCCCTGCGATGTCGAAGTGGAGCCAAAGGATGTTGTTGCCCACGAAATGTTCCAAAAACTTGCCGGCAGTGATCATGCCCGCATTGGAGGAGCCTAAATTCTTCAGATCGGCCACATTACTTTTCAGTTCATCGCCAAATTCCTTCCAGAGCGGCAACTCCACCAGGCGCTCGTAAGTCGCAAAGCCGCTGTCTTCAAAATCTGCTTTCAGTTGCTTCGGGGCCGTACCCATGTAGCAAATCGCCTGATTGCCAAGGGCTTTCACCGCCGCGCCAGTTAGTGTGGCGAAATCCAGCAGCAGTTCCGGTTCATATTTTTTGGCGTAGTGCAGCGCATCGGCCAAGATGATTCTGCCCTCTGCATCGGTGTTGGTCACCTCTACCGTTGCGCCAGAGTACATCGTGATCACGTCGCCAGGGCCGATGGCATTTTCGCCGATCTTGTTGTCCGTGACCGGGATGAGGCCGATCAGGTGTACCGGAAGTTGGGTTTTGGCAGCCAAGACAAAGGTGCCGACTACCGTTGCTGCGCCCGCCATGTCGCACTTCATGTACTCCATGCCCTCGCTCGGCTTGATGCTCAGGCCGCCCGTGTCGTACACCACGCCCTTGCCCACCAGCACAACAGGCTTGGTGTTCCGTGCGCCTTCGGGCTTCCATTCCAGCACACAAAAACGAGGCGGCACGCTGCTCGCCCGGTTCACGGCCAGCAGACCGCCCATTTTGAGGGCTTCGAGTTTTTCTTTGCCCAGCACCTCCACCGCAAATCCGTAGCGCTCGCCCGCAGCCTCCACCTGCTCGCCGAGTTCGATGGCGGTGAAATGCGAGTGCGGCTCGTTCACCCAGTCGCGGGCCAGAAACACGGCCTCCACCTGCGCAGCCAGTTCGGCTACCTCTGCTTGCGAGGCGGCGTTTTTTTCCAAAAAAACTGCCCGTAGCACCTTCTCCTTCTTGTTCGGTTTGGTGAAATATTTTAGGAACTGGTAGCTCCCCAGAGCCAGCCCTTCGGCGAAAGCGAGGGCGCGGTTGGTTGTACAGGTGTTCCGAATCGTGATGGAGTCGAGTTTGTACTGCCGCAGTTCGCGGAGCAGTTCGCAGCCCGCGATGCGGGCATTTTCGAGCGCGATGGCCGGGTTTTTCTCCGGTTTCAGGATGCGGACAAACACCGCGTACTCGGCACGGGGGAAGAAAAAGTTGAGCACGTCGCGCCCTGCGGCTTGGTGGAGGAAGGCCATTTCTGGTGCGTCCAACATCGCTTCGAGGTGATGGAGGCCGTCTTTTTCGGCCAAAATGACCAGATTATCAGTGGGTTGGCTCGCATCAGTGGCGGCCAGTTGAACTCTTTGCATATCTCAAAAGGGCGACAAAGGTAGAAATTCACGGGAAAAACCGTGATGTCGCTGCGTTTTGAGGTGAAAAAGGGGGGAGGTACTGAGCGCGACGAAGACACAATGGCCGAGCGGGCCAGTTTTTTGTCCAAAGCCCAAATTCGTTGCGCTTGTTGAAGATAGCCACGAGGTGCCCTTTCATGCTTTCGAGCAGACTGAGCACTGAGCAGGTTGGAGCGGATAGAAAAACGCAACAACTTAGCCCCCTTTAATTCCCGAACAGGGCAAATGCCTCAAAACCTGGAAGCCCCAGCGGGGCATAGCATCGGTAGAAATGTGCTGGCCACAGCCAAACAGCCCCAGCGGGGCGCAGCAAAACAGGTGTCTGCTACGCCCGCTGGGGCTAAAATCTTCTGGGGGCAATCTTGTCTATCGATGCTGCGCCCCGCTGGGGCTTCGACAATGTCTTCAAACCCGCTTTCCAAATTTGGAGCGTTTGCAAGACATTTGTGTCGTGGTACTTAACTCACTTTGATGGTCGGCTGATTTTTAGGTCAGGTCGTGCGCTCCCCACTAACTCCTCGCCCTTAATTCCCCCTTCAAACACCCAAGCCGCTGGCCCACAGAGCCAAATTTCGGAAAACGAGCCGTCTGGGTTGGCCTGAAAACGCACGGCAAGGTCGCCGCCTTCTGCACGGACGGGGATTTCGCAGTCGCTGGCCGTCATCCCCCGATGGAGGTAGTAAGCAATGGCCGCAGCGGTCACGCCAGTGCCGCAGGCGAGTGTCTCGTCTTCCACGCCGCGCTCATAGGTGCGGATGCGCAACCCTGACTCAGATTCGCTCACTAAATTCACATTTATCCCCTCCGCCCGAAACCGTTCTGAGTACCGAACAGCCTTGCCCTCTTGCACCAGATCCAAGCCCTCCACCGTATGCACAAATCGGATGTAGTGAGGTGATCCGGTGTTCAGGATAAAAGTATTGTCTTGTTTTTCAACGCTTTGCACCGGGGTCATTTTTAATTCCACCCACTCCGTAGCCTCGTCGCGGGTTGTCATGCGAGCCTCGTGTGGGCCATCAATGGCAAGGAACTGGCAGTGTTCGCGCACGAGGCCGAGGTGCTTGGCAAATGCCGCGATGCACCGCCCGCCGTTGCCGCACATCGTGCTTTCGCGGCCATCGGCGTTGAAATAAATCATCTCAAAATCAAAGTCTGGATGGCGTTCCAGCAAGATGAGGCCATCAGCGCCAATGCCAAATCGGCGGTCGCAGAGTCGGGCGATCTGGGCTGTGTCGAGCCGGGTAAGCCAGTGGTGGTCGCGCTGATCGAGCATCACAAAATCGTTGCCCGCGCCCTGGTATTTGTAAAAAATCATGGTGTAAAGATCAGTGCTTGGTTGTTGGTTCTCAGTTCGCTTTACAACCCAACTATTCACCTTGAGGCAGTTGCCTCAACGCACAGGCTTCCACTCCTGTGAGTACGAGCGGCGGCGAAAAAGCAGCCACAGCCCTTCGCGGAGGTAAATAAAACTGAGTTTCAGGTAGCCATATTCGCGGAAGCGGCGCGGGGAGTGGTGTACGCTCAAGCGGTGCAGGTAGGCGATGCGCCCTACTTTGTGCAGTCGGTAAAACAGATTGCAGTCCTCGCCCGCTACGAGCGTTTCGTTGTAGCCGCCGATGCTTCGGAACGTGTCGCGCCGCACCAACTGACATTCGCCTTTGGCCAAATACAGACCAACCAAAAAGGAAAGGCGGATGGTTGTGTTCATAAAAATATGGTAGAGCCAGTCGGCAAGGCCCGACTCTTCGGGGTACACCCAGAGCGGAACGGTGGCCGCCACGATGCGGGGGGATTCAAATATTGCCAGCACTTTTTGGAAAAACCCATCAGGGTCTGGCAAGCGCATATCCGCATCGGTGTGGAGCAAAATATCAGCCTGTGCCTGCACCGCGCCAAGGTTGCGCCCGATGGCAATATTCTGTTTCCCAACGCTTTGCGCCAATTTTACTCGTCCATCTGACAGAGCGGTGTAGGTACGCACGATGTCGGCGGTATTGTCTGTGCTGTTGGCATCCGACACGATGATTTCCAAATTGTACCGCTCCCAGTATGGCTCGAATTGAGCGAGGGTGCGGCCAATGTACCGGCCTTCGTTTTTTGTGGGAATGATGATGCTCAGGCAAGGGCGGCTCATGTGCAACTGGTTGGGTTTCAGAAAATAATGGGCGAAAGTACCGAGGCAGCAGGAAGGCAGAGGTTAAATTATCGTGAACCGTCTCGACGAAATTTCGTTTGATGTCAAAACACTTAGATTTGCGTCATGAAAATAGAGTCAGAATTGAAGAACTCCAAGCCGATGGCCCCGCGCCAGCGGGCTATGGTGAATGTGATGTTCACCGCCAGTTGGCTTGATTGTGTGCTGACCCGCGGGCTGCGCCCCTTCGGGCTGACCCACCCACAGTACAACATCCTCCGCATCCTCAACGGAAGCCACCCAAAAGGGCTTTCGGTGCTCGACATCAAAAGTCGCATGATCGACCGCAGCAGCAACGTGAGCCGTCTGGTAGAGAAATTGAAACAAAACAATTGGGCTGAGCGGGTGGCCCATACTGAAGACCGCCGCATGGTGGTCATCACGATATCCGATACTGGGAAAAAACTGTTGGCTGATATCGAAAAAGCCGTGTTCAATGTCGAAGGAGTGCCTGGCAGCGCACTGAGCGAGGCCGAAGCGACCGAACTGGCGTACTTGCTGGACAAAATGCGGGACTGAGGAGCAAAGGGCAAAAGGCAAATAGCAAAGGGCAAAGGGCAAATAACAAGGGTTAAAAAAGTGTCTGCTGCTCACACTCTGGCAACAACTGAAATGAGCGGCGATGCTGCTCCGTGATGCCGTGCTTACGGATGGCTTCGCGGTGAAATTTGGTGGGATAGCCCTTGTTTCCCAGCCAGTTATAGTGCGGGTACTGTTCGTGGAGGCGTAGCATCGCTTTGTCACGCCACGTTTTTGCCAGCACCGAAGCGGCAGCGATGGAGGCATACTTGCCGTCGCCTTTCACCACGCAACAATGCGGCACTTCTTGGTAGCGCGTGAATCGATTTCCATCTACCAAGATCAGTTCGGGCAGCAGCGAAAGCGCGTCCAAAGCCCGGTGCATCGCCAAAAACGAGGCTTTCAGGATGTTGATGCGGTCAATGTCGGCGGGTTCCACCATCGCCACCGCCCAAGCCACCGCCTCTCGCTCAATGATGGGGCGGAGCATTTCGCGCTGATGTTCAGTGAGTTGCTTGCTGTCGTTGAGCAGCGGATGGGCAAAATCTTTGGGCAACACCACCGCCGCCGCGCATACTGGGCCAGCCAAACAACCGCGACCTGCTTCGTCGCAGCCGGCTTCGATGAGGTGGAGGGTGTGGGAGGAGAGGAGCGGCATGGGGGCAAAGTTAAAACCTTGCTGGGGTCAGGTCGCTGTTGCGATCAGAAGCGATTCGAATTGCAATAGTTTGTACTGCAAGGCTGCGACCTCGTCTTTCGCGAGAGAACACCCCTTCCTTGATTCTTGGAGTTCCCTTGTGAGGGCGCTGTTTTCCTCCTTCAGATATTCAGTGCTCGAGCGCAAATCATGGATGTGTTGCTCATACACCTCTCGGTCTAACAGGTAAACATTGTTGTTAGCCACGACGCATTGACCATCTCGATGATTATTCAGGTTGTTGACCGTTTTGCGTTCGTGGGCAGACAGCAAATCAAGGAGGCCCATCTCAAACCTTTCAGCAATTTGGCTCAATCGCTCCAGATCGAGTTTGGTATTGCCCGTCTCGAACTCCGCGTAAGCTCTTGGAGAAATATTGAGGTGGGTGGCCATTTGCTCAGGGGTTATTCCATTGGCCATGCGGGTACGCTTGATATTCTCTCGAATTTGGTCGGAAAAGGTAGTCATGGAAGAAAAGGTGTAAAAAGTGGAAGAAAATTTGTGAGAACAGGAAGATTTTAATTGGTAAAGTGTGCAAAAATAGACAATATCTTTGTCCTCGATAGGAATTCTTCGAAGAAAAGTCTGACGTGCGTCTGAAAACCATTTTTTGTTCACCTTCAAATTTAACAGTATGAGACCTTTTCTCACCTGGTGCAGCATCTTTGCACTGGTGTTGGCAGCCTGTGGTGCTTTCTTCGCCTTCCAACAACCTCCGAGCGATCCTGAGGTGCAATTGGCGAAAATCTGGTACCAGACTAACCACCACCACTCGACACACTTGACCAAGGTTGTCAACCCAGATTGGGCCAATGCCACCACTTGGCATCCGGACACTAACCGCACGATTATTGACGTACCGCTCCTAAACTCCAACGAGTTCCGATTCAGGATTGGGGAGTTCGATACTGGGCTGTTCAGTGGAGATACCACCACCCGAAATGGCTCCACCCGATTAGTCCTTTGCAAGTACAACAAGTCGGGTGATTACGCTCCGTATATTTTGGAAATCATTGGAGCCTGCTCCTTTTTCAACCAGTACGGAGCCAACGAAGTGAAGAAGAACGTGACCGACTCTATCGTCCCCCATTTCACCGGGGCTATGCTGTACTACCAACTCAAAGCCGGATTTTACGATGGCCGCTACTTTGTGAATGGCGTTGCGATGACTACCCTTGAACTCGTAGATACCAGTGGGATTAATGGAGGTGTCCAATCGCGTATGGCTGAATTCATCTACCTTGATGCGGGGCCTAATCCTAACGAAATTAGGTTTCATGGAGGTGGAGGTAACGGAGGTGGAGGCGGAGGTAATGGAAACAGTATTTACACTCCACCACCTGATCCCAACTATGACGAGGGGGCGACCAATGGGCCGCAGGGGCCGTGTACCCTGACAAATACTTGGGAGTCTGAAAATGGCCCTTATGTGGTCGATGGATCGATAAGCGGTATTCTGTTTGGTTTTTGGGCGGAGACAGTCATTTTGGCTAAGCTGATAAATTGTAAACAGGGCCTTATCACAGCGAAAGCAGAAATTTCCAGTTCTGGTAGCGGCGCAGCCATTAATACTGGCCTGACCAACATCTACGTTACCGATAGGCAACGTGACCCTACAGCAAAAATTTGGTATGTGGGTACATACAACGCTGTTAGTGTTGATTTCACGCTTACGATAGCGGGGTTCACCACTACGGGAT
>JAYSUY010000989.1:0-2985 GCA_043718855.1 Saprospiraceae bacterium
CACGACGTGGTAGGCATTCTCCTCGTTGTTGGTAAAGCCTGCGTCATTGCCGTTGAAATCGCCGCTCAGGGTGGTGAGGTTGGCGACCCAATCGCGCTCAGAAAGCATGGTTTCCGTGCCAGCAAAGCCGCCATAGAGTTTCACGCCGTTTTTCAGGTAAAAAGTCCGGTCACGCGGGTTGGCAGGGGTAGCGTTGCCAAAGGGGTCGAGCGTGGGTTTGTAAGTGCCTGCGGCCACCCAGATTTCGTCGCCGGAGGCCGACACGTCAATGGCCTTCTGGACGCTGGCATAGGCTTGCGCCCACGAGAGGCCAGTGTTGGCATCGCTGCCCGTGGTCTTGACGTAGCGGACGGTGGCCTGCGCCGAGGTGGTGAGCAGGGCGAGGGCAAAAAAGAGGATGAGTTTGAAGTTTGAAGTTTGAAGTTTGAAGAACGCCTGCTTTCCGAACAAGCAAAAGGAGGTTGCGTGGGCTGCCGCAGCGGCAGACCGGGTCTGATTGACTTTCATCGAAAAAAAGATTTAGAAGTGAAGAAAATGAGTCCTTTGAAACACCCCGCCGGGGCTTTCCATCACTTCTATATGAGGGAGCGCCCGGCGAGGTTTTTTGTTCCAGTAATCGCGTCTTGCTCTCTTGTGCGGGCAGCGGGGAAAGCATAACCCGGGGGGTGAGGTTTTTTTGGAAAAAAGTTTTTGGGCAAAAAAGGGCCTCCCCGGTTTTACCCGAAGAGGCCCTCTTGTTCATCATTTCTCGTTCATCGTTCCCTCTTTCCCTCACTCCACCAGCACAAACCCGGCCCAGAAATACGGGTGCTCGTACTTCTCCCGCATCGCCTGTTGGGCCGCGCGGAAGGCCTCTGGGAGAGACATTTTGGCGGTGAGCCATTTTTGGTAGAAAACGGTCATCAACTCTTGCGTCTGAAAATCAGGCACTTGCCACAACGACATGATGAGATACTTGGCCCCAGCGATTTTGAAAGCCCGCTGCAAACCGTACACGCCTTCGTTGCCCTGAATGTCGCCGAGGCCCGTCTCGCAGGCCGAGAGCACCACCAATTCCGTGTTCGAGAGGTCCATCTGACTGATTTCGTAGGCCGTCAGCACACCGTCTTCCAGGTCTGGCCGGAGCGGTTTGCCGGTCTTCCAGGCTTGGTTGCTGCCAGCCAACAGCAGCCCGGAGCGGATCATGGGGTGGTCGGACATTTTGAATACAGGGTCTTGCTCCTTGCCTTTTGTCTCTTGCCCTTTGCTTTCGGGGTCTGGGAAAAAGTAGCCGTGTGTGGCGATGTGCAGGATGCGCGGGGACCGGTTTTTAACGTCGGAAGGGTTTGAAACCCTTCCGACGTTGGCGCTGGAACCGATGGTTTTAAACGCCTCCTCGGTGGCCGCAAAGCCCTTCCGGCTCGTTGGCTGCACCCCTGCCGCCGTCAGGATGGGCGCGATGGTGTTGATTTCCTTTTCCGTCCAGGGCAAGAATGCCCAACTGCCGCCCCTGCTGCCGCCCGCGCTTTGGGAGGCCAGCCGACTGGTGGAGTCCGTTTTTTCGAAGCCCAAGCCTCCGCGCGTTCGCGCCAGACTGGTTTTCAAATCCGCGTTTGCCGCGCCGATGGCTGTCGAGTCCACGTCGTACTGGATGCCGCCCCAAAGGAGCGCTTCGTCGCTTCCTGTTTTAACGTCGGCAGGGTTTGAAACCCTGCCGACGTTTGTGAATGCCAACTGCCGGGTACTGCCCAGTTCAACGAAGCGAAAGCGGTCGCCCAAATTGGCCGTTTCCGAAGTCGGGATGGCCGCCAGATTGATGCGGTGCAGCAAGCCGGAGGGGGATAAATAGACGGTTTTTTTACCCGCCGTAGATTTATCGAAGGCGGGCGAACCGGCCAGTTCTTTCTCTAACGGCTGCCAGATGAGTTCGTACAGCGATTTTTGCCCGGTCTTCGTGGTGGAATAAAGGCTGTTGACGTAATCCGACCGCCGCGCCCCGGAGGTTTTCAGCAGGGCTTGGAGTTGTTTTTCTTCAAAAAGAGGGACGAAGGTCGGCTGCGCATTTCCGGGGAGGAGGATGAGCGCGGCGTACATCGTGCTGTCCGTTTTTTGGGGAAACATAACCTCAAAATGGACAAACTCGATGGCTGCTTCGCCGGGCTTCAACGCCGCCTGCACTTCCTGCCACTTCACCTGCCGGATAGCCTCGGCGTAGCCGCTGACCGTGCGGGCGAGTTCTTTTTCGGCAGAGGCGGCCAAGTTTTCGAGTTCGGGCACGCCTTTTCGGTCGGCGATGGGCTTGGCGTACTCGGTGGCGAGGCGGCGGCGATAGCCTTTAAGGCGGCGGTTGATTTCCTCCGATTCGAGGGAGGCCAAAGAAAGGTTGTTCAGCCGGGCAGCGGCGGTGAGCAGGAAGCCTTTTTGGAAAAGAGCACGGTCAAAAGCGAGTTCGGGCAGAGACCCGGTCATGTTGTTTCGTGAGCGAGCCAGGAGATGACCGCCTAAATTGTCCCCGTTCACTTGAAAAGTGGCGGTGTATATGGCAAGTTCCCGTTCTGAAAGGAAGGATGCAGATTTCGCCAGCCGTGCTTGTTCGATGGCGGACACTTCCGCCAACAAAGGGTCTGATGCGGAAAACCTGTTTTGGCTTTCATACAAGCTCGCCAGGTTGTTCACGATTTGTGCATAATCCGGGTGTTCCTTGCCCAGGGCTTTTTCCCGGATGGCTTTGGCTTCGAGATAAAGCGGTTCGGCTTTTTCGTAGTTGCCCAAGTTCAAGTACAAAATGGCCAGGTTGTTCAGGCTTAGCGCATACTCCGGGTGTTCTTTGCCGAGTGCTTTTTCCCGGATGGCTTTGGCTTCGAGACAAAGGGGTTCGGCTTTTTCGTAGTTGCCCAAGTTATAGTACAAAATGGCCAGGAGGTTCAGGCTTTCCGCATAATACGGGTGTTCTTTGCCGAGTGCTTTTTCCCGGATGGCTTTGGCTTCGAGAAAAAGCGGTTCGGC
>JAYSUY010000990.1:0-2984 GCA_043718855.1 Saprospiraceae bacterium
AGCAGACTGTCCCTGTGGCACCTGCCCGTTTTTCCATACGCGGCCTGCTACGTCGTAGATGACCCATGTGGCTGCATCAGCGGTTGAGGCAAAAAACAAAGTAAGGTTTTGATTGGCAGGATTGGGGTACAGCATTACTTCTTGGACAATGGGTAAGGCGGGCTTGGTCTGCTGGCGATACTGCACCGAACCTACACAGTCCACCCAATAATCCTCCCGTGTGTACCGGTATGCTTCTGGCACAGGCAGCAGCTGTGGGATTTCGCGCACAACAATTCCACCCTGCAAAGGACATTGGTTAGCAATATTGCGCACCGTGATCAAATCACTGCTGCTCAGGGCTGTTCCTCTTGCTTGCTGAAGCATCAGGTTGTAGTACGCCCTCCGGTTGTTCTCCCACACCTCCACATGCGGTAGTGCATCATACTGCGTGTCGGCTGTGTTCAGGGCGGTTTGTATCGCGCTGTATGCCTGTGTAGTTTGAGATGCCAAATCGCCTTGCACCGCCAGCAACTCAGCTGTTTTGTCCCATTGCTGCTGCTGTACCACCGGGTCGTCGGTGGCGGGATCAGCGTTTTGCAAAGAGTCCAAGTACGCCAATTCCTCCATTCTGACCAAATACAGTTCGCGGGCATTGTCCAAAGCCGTTTGCGAGAGGGTAGCCAACTTAAAGGCATCGTAGTACAGCTGCTCAAATCGAGCGTAGTGCCAAGGGGAACTGCCTACTTGATTGTCGTACCAGATTTGCAGCGAAGAACTGGGTACCCGCAAAGCAGGATAGCGCAACAGATCGAACAACAGATCGCGACGCATATCCCAAGCCTGAGATACCGACTCGTAAGGATAGGTATCACCTACAATATCATCTTCCCAACCGCCCAAAGGCGGGCGTTCTGGGTCCGGGGGGATCTGATCTCCCGAAATGCAGTCAGAGTTGTCCACTCCGGTTGGTTGACTCCAGAAAAAATTTAGGGGTATGACTTTAGATACGTTCAGATTAGCATTCAGCCCGGGGGCCATGTGTCCAGATATACTTGGGTCAACCACAAAGCGATTTTTGATTGAAACGCCAGCCACACCATAGTCATCATTGGCAGCACTCCTCCTGATGTACAGGGCAGGGCTTGTAGACCATAGGTTCTGGTGCCACAACTGAGCATCACCAAATGTCGTATTCGGGGTGCCCGGCTGTCTACGGCAGTGTAGCCCAAACCAACAATTGGTGTTCGACATATCGTTGAGGGCAAAATCGCAGTATCCCAGTGGTCCTGAGAGGTGGAAAAGTCTGTGGAGGTCGTCGCCCGTATTTTGGCAGATGTCCAAATTGGGCGACCAGTCCACATGGATGCCGCACTTCATCCAAGAAGCATCTTCGCCACCGGCCAGAACACTTGGAAAGAGTTTGGAAAAGATGCTGTTTCCAACGATTTCGTTCCGTTTTCCGTTCACAAACTCTACTATGATGCCCAGATTGGGGGAGTCTTGCCCGTCCAACGCGTGTGTGGATTCATAGTTCAAGATGTTGCCACTGATCGAAGTGCCACTGGCTATTTGCTTCTTTACATAGATTCCTTGACACACAAACGGGGCATTTGACCCAATGTCGTGAGCATCCAGTTGTGCATCTACATCCAAGGTACACCGGGTGATCGGGAAATTGTCTTCTCCCCCATTGGGCGCACCCGTGTCGATGATGATGCAATCCTGAGTTTGTGCTCCTGAGATTTTGATCTCGTTGTCGTCGATTCGATTCAGGGTTTTGTCGATGTTGAAGCCTGGGCTACGCATCAGTTTGATGGCGAATACGGGTACTTGCTGAAATGCCAAGTCGTTGCCCACGATAGAAATACTGGGCATGTTTACAGTATTGTCGTGAGCGTAGATGCCTTGGTTGAGGCCCAGTTGGAGCGTACACCTGTTGACAATCAATGACTTTGCGGTCTCTGACTCGAGCATATTCCACACATTTTCAAAATTAACCTTGAAAACGGTGAGGTGCGATTTGACGGCATAAATGCCATAGCCTTCTGCACCTCGCTCGTTGAACATCTGCTTGAAAATGCCATTTTGTGCGAGCAGGGTTGAGTTCTCGCATTTCAACCCCGATCCTGTGCGGTCAAAAGTGTTGAACTGACTGACTCTGGCCAACTTGCAGTTTCTGAATGAAATAGCGGCATAAGCCCCTACAGTACTCTTCGGATTCAGCAAGTTGTTTCCATCAGAAACAAAAGTGTTGTTCACAAAATCTCTCGGCACAAAAGACAGTGTACCCGTTGCTGTAGCATCGTGTGCCGTGATGGAGATGTAGTTTTTCCTGAACGTACAGCCCTTGACCCGACAATTGTTTGCACTGGACGATAAACTGGACAGATTGCCCGGCTTCATCACTATGCCATTTACAGCATTGCGGAATTCGGTACTGCTTAGGTCATATCCGCAGCCAGCACCGATTTCGATCCCATCCCACATGGCATCGCAGCCGAAAAAGACGGTATTTTGCTCGGTCGTCAGCGTCGAGCTGCCCACAAGACTACTCTGCACCACAATTTTTGCACCCAAGGCCAGACGGACGGTGCAACGGGTCATTTTTACATTTCGGTCAAATGTGATAACTGCATTGGCCGGGATGAACAACTTGGCATCCGTCCATGTACCACCGGGATTGCCGGTGGAGACCTGATAGCCATTAGGCAGGGTCGTGAAGGAAGTGAGCGGGATATCGCAGAACGGCTCGACAAGTGGTTCACCGAAAGATGAGCCTTGCGCAAAGATACCCTGCACAGAGAGGAGGCACAACACCATGCTGAAGAGCATGGCTGTGCGTTGGTAAAGACGCTTTTTCATAGAAAAAGAGCGAGGTTGAAGTGTGAACAAATGGGTTTGAAAACTCCCGGCCCTGTGCGTCAACAAAACCGGAAAGAGGGATGAAAAGCGACTGACGGGCAGCGGCTTTGACCTATAGGTGCAGCAAATATAATGGGGGG
>JAYSUY010000100.1:0-6375 GCA_043718855.1 Saprospiraceae bacterium
TTTTTCTCTAATCTAACAAAGTAGAATTAACCCGCCTCCATTTCCACCACACCCCGCCAATCCCAACAAACAATACCACCACTGCCACCCACTGCCACCACCCCAATCCCCCGTCCTTCAGATCCATGCTCGCCATGTCTCCGTGCGCTACTGCTGCGGCCCAGTAGGCCGGGTGTGCCTCATCGTGCGGTCGAGCGCGGAGGTAATCCAATTTTGCCTCCCGAAGCGCTGCATCCTTGGGGCTGCCCGATTTTAGTTTTTGGAAAAAACGCAGCACCAAGTCGGCGTTTCGAGCATCATCCACACTCCACAAAGTCGCCACCGCGCTCCGCACACCTGCGCTGAAAAAACCCTTTGTCAGGCCCACCACGCCCTCGCCCAAGCGGCGCTCTCCACCGCCCGTTTCGCAAGCACTCAACACCACCAACTCCGCCCGCAAGCGAAGCAGGTATAAGTCGCGGGCGTACACTACGGCTTCTACCTTGTCATCCGTTTGGCTGAAAGCCAAGTACGAAAGTTCCCCTACCGTCGCGCTCGCTTGCCCGTGCGTAGCCAAGTGCAGGATGCGATAGTCATCCGCCCGCTGCCGAAAAGCATCGGCTGTCGCTGCTTTGCCCAGCAGCACATCGCCGTCCAGCAAGCCGCTCACTGACTCCGCTTCCGCGCGGTTGTGCAACAACGGTTTCAGGTCGCTGCCTTCAAAAACTGGAGCCATCGCCAGCAGTGGTCGGGGGGCCTGTGGGGGTTGGGCAGACAGCAGTTCAACCAACTGCGTAGCCGAATAGGCATAACTGATTTGCGCATCCCGGAGCAGGTAGTGGTTCGTTTTAAACTGTTGAAAATCAGTAGGCAATTCACACAAAAGCGCCTCGAACGGCAGGTAAGCCAAGGGCCCATCTGGCACCAGCACCCACTCTTTCGGGAGCGGCACAGCGGCTTGCACGGGGGCAATTATTTGCTGAAAAATGCGGTATGCGGCACGGGCGTACTGCTCCGAAAACACAGCAGCAGAGTCGCCCGTAGCAGCCGGATAAGCCTCCACGCTGCGGCGGAAAATGCGCACCTGCTCGTCCAGCGAAGCATCATCCACCGCCAAGCGCAGGCCACGAAATACTTGTGGTGTCACGACGAACACGAACAGCGCATCGTCCGTGCGAAAGTACTCCACCAGTGCCCGCTGTTCGCTGCGCAGCACCAGCCGCCGCACATCCGCTGAAGACACCGCGCCCACTGCGTGGCGCATCCGGGCGAAAACCGGAGAGGTGGCTTCCATGCGCTGAGCCACATGGGTCAGTTGCTGCCGAGCATCGGCGATGGCAACGGCGGCGGTTTCCATCTCGGCAGCATCGCCGATGTCCAGCGCGGCGCGGCGACCTTTTTCGAGGCGGTTCAGTTCCTCGCCCCAGTACTGCTCCTGCTCCAGCAGCGAGTCTGGGATACCCGCAAACCGCTCGGCTTGCTCGTGGCGCAAATGGTCGAGCAGTTGCAGGCTGCGGCTGCGTTCTGCAAAACCAAACGCCCGCTCCAAAAAAACCTCCTCGTTGGTGATCTGCCAGAGCCGGAAGGCTGCTTCTACCGCCGCTTGCAAGGCTGGGTATTGCCGCTCGGCCCAACGCTGACGCGAAGCCGGGGCAGAGAGGCCAAGTCGCAGGCTATCAGATAGTTGAAGTGCATCGGTAAGCAGCACAAGCGACTCGCGCAGCAGAGGAGCATCGCTCAGGCGCAAACCGCGTCGGCACCTCATCGCGCCTTCAGCCATGCGCATCTCCATCACGGTGGTGGAGTCGGTGGCTGCGGCACATTGCAGCGCACGAGCCAACGCTTGCTCCGCAGCAGGCCAGCGATGGAGCCGCTCAAGTGCGAGGGCTTGGTTTTTCAGGCAGTCGGCCAATTCGGGCGTAGGGTGTGCAGGGAGAGCATTTTCGGCTTTTTGAAAAAATGCCAGCGCTTGGCGAGCACGGTGCGTTTCCAAGTAGCATTGCCCTAAGTTGTTGAACACCAATGCCAAGTCGGTATTTTTCAACACCCCTCCGGCCGGTTTTTCCAAGCGCACGCCTTGCCATTTCTCGCTCCTAGTTCCTCGGTCCTCGTTCATAGTTCCTCGTTCATAGTTCATCAGATAGGCGCGTTCGGCCCGCTGGTAATGCGCCACCGCTTGAGCAAAATCGCGCTGCGCCGCATAGCAGTTGCCGATGTTGTTCCACAGACCTGCTACTACTTGGTTGGCTTCACCAAGTGTCGGCACAAGCACCCGTGCTGCTTCCAGGTGGTGGGTCAGGGCCGTAGCATAGCTGCCTTCGTACTGGTGGCAGAGCCCGATTTTGTGGCAGAGCACGGCAGTCGGCGTGGCATCGCTGCCTGCCGTATTCGCCTGAATGACATAGGCTTGGCGGTAAAAATCGAGCGCAGCAATGTGGTCGCCACCATCGGAGTACAGGTCGCCTAGATTTTCGAGCGGCGACGCGAGCGAGGGGTGCCGCTCGCCCACTTGTTGTCGACGAATGTCGAGTGCCAAGCGGGAGTACTCCACTGCTTGTAGTCGTTGGCCGAGCGCGGCGCAGCAGTTACCGAGGTTGTTGAGTACCTGCGCAGTCTTGGGATGGCGGGTGCCGAAGGCTTGCTGACGGATGTGCAGCGCGGCCTCAAATTCTGGCAGCGCACTGGCTGGGTCGCCAGAAAGCAGCAGGCAGTTGCCCAAGTTGTTGTGGCTGGTGGCGAGGTCGGGGTGCCCGGCTGGCAGCACTTGCTGGCGGATACGGAGGGCCGTGTGGTGCAGCGACAGGGCATCTTGCCAGTTGTTTTTGGCGGCAGCGCAGTTGCCGAGGTTGTTGTAGGAATCGGCTACTGACTCGTGCTGCTCGCCGTGCATCCGTTGCCGGGCCATCAGGGCTTTTTGGTGAAAAATCTCAGCCTGTGGGTAATCGTTTTTTTGGTAAAAAATTTCACCTAAATTATTGAAAGCGAGCGCAGTGAGCGTATGGAGTGGGCCGTATTTTTTTTCTAAAAAATGGAGCGCAGCGCGGTATTGATCCTCAGATGCGGGCCAGTTGCTCTGCTCCGCAAATACATCACCGAGCATCAGCAAGCACTCGGCGGAGAGGTCAGAATCTGGCGGAGCCAGTTCGACGGCGGCTTGGCTGCGCAGCAGGGCGGTGTCGTATCGGGCTGAATCGAGCAGCATCCTCGCTTCGCGCAACAGCCGCCGAACCGAGGTGGTGTCGGGGGTTTGGCTGGTGCAGAGCAGCAACAGTGCAGCAAGGATGGCGTGGCGAAGCATGGTGGCAGCAAAGGTTGTAGATTTCGGGGGATTAGTGAGGTGTGAGGCTTGCTACATTTGCCCTCGCTTGGGTACATTTTCCCGCTTCAACACACAACAGCACGAACAACATGAATCAATCTGACGCACAATTGGTGGAGGCCATCCGACAGGGCGGCGCGGCACGAGAGGCTGCCCTCCGGGAAATTTACCGCGACAAGGATTTGCTGCGCATGGTGGCCGCCTTCGTGCGCAACCATCAGGGCAATGCGACGGATGGTCAGGATATGTACCACGAAGGTATCATCGTGTTCGACCGCAACATCCGGGAAGGCAAATTTCGAGGCGAAGCACCCGTGAAGGGCTACCTGTACTCCATTTGCCGCTTCCTGTGGATGAACCAGATGCGCAAACAAGCCCACACAAAAACAGTGGCCGAAGTGCCGATAGAAAATGAAACTGACTTGGAAACACCTGAAATTCAATTGATTGCCAAAGAACGGAAGGACATGCTCAACCGGCTGCTGAGTGAACTCGGCGAACGTTGCCAACGCATCCTCGAACTCTGGAAACTGTCGTACTCGATGGAAGAGATTGCCGACTCGCTCGGTTTTTCCAGCCCCGACATGGCCCGAAAAGCCAAATACCGTTGCCACCTGTCGCTGTTGGAGGTGGTCAAAAAATCGTCAACATCATGGATTTAGCACTTTACATCGATCAGATAGACCGCTACGCGGAGGGCGAGATGTCCACTGCCGAGCGCAAGGTTTTTGAAGCAGAACTGGCCTCGAATACCGACCTAAAACAGGCTTACGAAGCCTACCTGCTGGGCAACGAGGCCATCGAGCAGGGCATCGAGAACAGCCTACGCAGCCAACTGCAAGCCTGGGCTGCTGAGGGAGAAACCCCGATGGCGGCCACGCTTGGCAGCGCAAACCCTAATCGGCCCACCGCCAAAGTGGTGGCCATGCGTCCCAACTGGACGCGGTGGGCGGTAGCAGCAAGCGTGGTTTTGCTGGCGGGTTTCATGCTTTTCCGCTGGGCGGGAAGCAGCAGCAGTCCCAACGAGGCCTTGTTTGCAGCGAATTATGTGCTGCCCGATGTGCCGCAGATGCGCTCTGGCGAGGCCAGCGGCAACCCACTCGAATTGGGCTACCAGTCCATGCAATCGGGCGACTTTGCAACGGCAGCGGATGTTTTCCAAGTCGTCCCGACCGGCAACGACCGCTACCCGGAGGCGCAACTCTGGCTGGGCCATGCGGCCTTACAGTTAAAACAATATGACCGCGCTATCGCTGCTTTCGCCAACGCAGCACAGCGCAACGACTTGAAAATCAAAGAAAAAGCGCAGTGGAATTTAGCATTGGCTTACTTGGCCGCTGGGCGCACGGAGGATGCAGCGTTCCGGGAAATGCTCCAAAGCATAGGGGCTAACCCGGCGCACTCCTACCACGAACAAGCGAAACGCGTAATGGAGAACGAGGTAATTGAGAATTAAGAATTGAGAATTGAGCCGGTACCACCACTTAATTCTCAATTACCTCATTCTCAATTACTCAGCGCTGCCTTCAGAAATGGCCAAGTCGGTGGAGCGGTAGCGATGCGGGCGTGTTGGAGCAGGTTGGCATCCTCATCCAGAAACCGGAAGACCTCGTGGGCGGGCAGTTTTTGGAACAACATGGTAAAAAAATCGCTGCCACTCACTGTGTTGTCGCGCAGCACCCGCAACATCACCGAATCGAAAAAACGATACCGCCAAGCAGAGCGCAACACCGCCGCATCGGGCCGCCCCGTACGCTCCCAGGCATCTGCGAAGGCCCGGAGTTTGCGCTGGGTGCGCTTGAAAGCGTAGCCGCTGGAGGCTTTCACAAAACCGCCCACTGTGCCGATGTGCGTCACACGACCTTCAGCCATCGGCTCAAAGGGATAATCGGTCATCGGGATCACCCCGAACTCTTCTTCTTCGATACGGAAGTCACTGATTTTCAGAAACTCGCGCAAGTAGTGGCGCAGTTGCGCGTCGTACTCCTCGGCGGTACAAAGTGCAGGCGAAAACACGGTAAACTCCACCAGCGCACGGGTGGTCGAAAAGGGCAACACGTATACGAAGCGGGTATCGTTGTGCTGCTCCAAGCGGTAATCCATGAACGTCATCGCATCGGGATCAAAAGCCGGAGTGGACGTTTCGATGAGCCAACCCTTGAAGTGTTGGAGGAGGAGTATCGGGCCGGTTGCTTTTTGCTGTTTGCCGGTTGCTGTTTGCGTGAGCGGCGGATTGGGGTAGAGCGGGCTGGAGGGCGGCAGCAGGGGCATTTTGGCGAGCGCAGAGTTGAATACCTGCTCGGCTTGGAAGTCGCCCTGATCGGTACAGACGGTACCCGTATCGGCGTGGATGCGCTGGATGTTGGCTGTAATGCGCTGGATGTGAGGGGCTTTGTCCAACTCAGATTTTGCCCAGCGATAAAAATCGAGGCCGCGCACCATGTGGTAGCGGTAGGGCCAGATGTCGAGTTTTCGAGAAAATTTTTTTCCAAAAAAGCGGCAGTCGCTCCAAATTTTAAAGGTCACGGGCGGCAACAGCTCATCGGGCGTGGCCCAAAAACACCAGGTACGGTCGTTTTTTTCTTTTGCATCGCGGTCGATGAGCAGCACTTTTTTGTCTCGAAAAAAAGGGCGGCGGGCCAGTTCGAGGGCGAGCGTGAGGCCGGCGAGGCCGGAGCCAGCAAGGATGATGTCGTAGTTTTTATCCATGTTGTGGTTTGGGCAAATGTCGGGCAAGGTGGGGCTTGTGGAGTGGAATACTGCTTTTGAGTTTTTGTGAGGCCGCTGTAACAGCAAAATTCTTGTTGGGTTTGTGTTGGCAACCTGTGGAAAACGGGCGGATAACTTAACCCGCCGATGTTCCACGCTTTGTTCCATGCCCGTCTACCTTTGTGCGTGCCAAATTTCAAACTGGCACCCATTCAGATGCTAAAAGACATGGGCAAAGTCATCACCATCGCCAACCAAAAAGGCGGCGTGGGCAAAACGACCACCGCAATCAACCTCGCCGCTTCGCTGGCGATTTTGGAGAAAAAAGTCCTCCTCATCGATGCCGACCCACAGGCCAATGCCTCCTC
>JAYSUY010000991.1:0-8339 GCA_043718855.1 Saprospiraceae bacterium
CCGGAGTGCATAACCTCCACTTTCCACCTTCCATTATGCGAATAGGTCTCCTCGGTGCCGGTCACCTCGGCAAAATTCACCTCAAATGCATCCTCGCCACCGACTGCTGGCAGTTTGCCGGGTTCTATGATCCCGACGAAAAAAACGCCGCCACCGCCATCGCGCAGCACGGCGCACGGCGTTTCGACACCGTAGCCGAGATGCTGGCTGAGGTAGATGCGGTGGACATCGTGACCCCCACGCCCACCCACTTTGCGCTGGCGGAGCAGGCCATGCTGGCGGGCAAGCACGTTTTTGTGGAAAAGCCCGTGACGCAGACTGTGGAGGAGGGCCGCCGCCTGCTCGACATCGCTGAGCGGCAGGGCGTGAAAGTGCAAGTCGGCCACGTCGAGCGGTTCAACCCAGCCTACTTGGCTTTGAAGGATTTGCTGCTCGCCCCCATGTTCATCGAAAGCCACCGGTTGGCCGCCTTCCAGCCGCGCGGCACGGAAGTGTCGGTCATCCTCGACCTGATGATCCACGACCTTGATTTGGTGCTGCACTTGGTGAAGAGTAAGGTGCGCGAGGTGAGTGCCAGCGGCGTGGCTGTGCTGAGCCACACGCCCGATATCGCCAACGCCCGCATCGAATTTGAGAACGGCTGCGTTGCCAACCTCACCGCCAGCCGCATCTCCATGAAGCAGATGCGCAAAATGCGCCTGTTCCAACCTGACCACTACATCAGCCTCGATTTTTTGGAAAAAAATGCCCAGATCGTGCGGCTGTACGAGCAAAACGCTGCCGACCTGCCACCCACCGACCAACTCATGGAGTTTGAGACCAACGCCGGGAAAAAGTGGTTGCAGATGCAAATGCCCGAAGTCGTACCCGTCAACGCCATCCAGCGCGAGTTAGAAATGTTCTGCCACAGCATCCAAAACGACACCGCGCCGGAGGTCACACTGCTCGATGGCTTCCGCGCATTGGAGGTAGCGCATCAGATTTTACATGAAATTGAAACGCGGCGAGCAGCATTGTCTTAATTTTGTGTCAAAATTGGACATTGGCACCACGCTTTCGACAATATCAAGATTTTAGTGCCGTTTTCTGGCCGATTTCAACCACATCGTCAATTCAAATTCAACTTTGCATACAATGAACAACTGGAAAAAATTGCTTGCGTTCGCACTTTTCGCCTCCTTCATCCTCCTCGAAGCCTGTCACCGCGGTTCTGGCTGCCCAGGGGCCGACTTCTAAATCTTCCCGAAAATGATCCACTGGATTCCGCTCACCTCCCTTGCTGAGGTGGAAGCCCTCAAAAAACGCTCGCACGAGGTGCCTTGCCTGATTTTCAAGCACAGCACCTCGTGCAACATCAGCGCGATAGCCAAGTTTCGATTAGACGATGACTGGAATTTTGCAGCAGACGAAATCGAAGCCTACTACCTCGACCTGTTGACATTTCGCCCTGTGTCGCATCACATCGCCGAGACCTTCTCGGTGCATCATGAGTCGCCTCAAGTGCTGCTGATTGTCGATGGCGAATGTGTGTACGACGCTTCACACTTGGACATTTCGGTAGACGAATTGAAAGAAGCACTGTTTGCTGAATTGACCTGAGCATCTATTTTTCTGGGCATCAAAAAGTGCGGTACGCCCTCTGGGTGTGCCACATTTTAAAAAAAACGGCGTAATCCTCTGCTCTCAGAGGCTTACGCCGTTTCTAATTTCTGCCATACGCACACTGGTGAAGGGTAATTCACTGGCTCGTGACATACATCCCCCGCCTTTGCTACATTTGCCCGACGGCCCTTCTTGGTCACTGCACATTCTTCCACAGCAAAAAATTTTACCGTGACAAAAACACTCTCCTCTCTCCTCATCCTGTGCCTTTCTTTTTTTCAGGGCTTCGCCCAAAACCCTACCATTCAGAGAGTTGACCCGACCAACTGGTGGGTCGGCATGAAAAACCCCGAACTCCAACTGCTGGTGTACGGCAAAAATCTGAAAGGCTCCGACCTCAAAATCAACTACCCTGGCGTGACCGTGCGCCAGGTGTACGAGGTGGAAAATGCCAATTACCTCTTCGTAGACCTGTACATCGCACCGGAGGCGAAGGCCGGCAAGTTCGACATCGAACTGAGCAAGCCCGTGTCAGTCAAACGCGGCAAAGTGATGGTGACCGAGACGGTAAAAACCACCCACACCTACGAATTGCGGACACGCGACAAGCGCCCGCAGGAGATCAACTCCAAAGATTTCATCTACCTCATCCTGCCCGACCGCTTCTCGAACGGCGACCCTGCCAACGACAAGTTTGCTGACATGGCCGACCCTGAATCCGACCGCGCCAACCCCTACCTGCGGCATGGGGGCGACCTGCTGGGCATCCAAAACCACCTCGATTATTTCACCGAACTCGGTGCTACGACGCTCTGGCTCAACCCCGTCATCGAAAATAACCAGCCCCAAACCAACGAGGGCGGTGCCATGCGCTCGGCCTATCACGGCTACGGCTTCACCGATTACTATACCGTCGACCGGCGGCTGGGCGGCAACACGGCTTACAAAAACCTGATTGATGCCGCCCATGCCAAGGGCCTGAAAATCGTGCAGGACGCGGTGTACAACCACGTCGGCATCAACCACTGGATACTGCGCGACCTGCCCATGAAAAACTGGCTCAACCAGTGGGACACGTACACCAACACTTCGTACCGCGACGAGGCGGTGATGGACTTGGCGCACGGCAATGCAAGCGATTTCAAGGTGCACCAAGATGGCTGGTTCGTACCCTTCCTGCCCGACCTGAATCAGCACAACCCGTTCGTCGCCAACTTCTTGATCCAGCATGCGCTCTGGATGGTGGAGTATTTTGGCGTGGACGGCTGGCGCGTGGATACCTACCAGTACAACGACCTGGAGTTTATGAACCGCTGCAACAATGCCCTGCTGGCCGAGCATCCCCGGATGTTCATCACCGCCGAAAACGCGGTGAACACGGCTGTAAGCCAGGCGTTTTTTGTGCGCAACAACCTGTATCTGCCCTTCAAAAGCACCTGCAATTCGCCCAACGACTTCGTGTTTTACAACGCCATCAATGCCGCGCTGAACGAGAAGTTCGACTGGGGCCGGGGCTTCAACCAACTCTGCACGATGCTGGCGCAGGACATCGTGTACGAAGACCCGAACATGAACCTGACCTTTTTGGACAACCACGACCAGAACCGCTTCTTCTCGGTCGTCGGCGAGGACATGGCGAAATACAAGCAGGGCCTGGCTTTCCTGCTCACCGCTCGCGGCGTGCCGCAACTGTACTACGGCACGGAGGTGCTGATGAAAAACTTTAAAAACCCCTCGGATGCGGAGGTGCGCCGCGACTTCCCCGGTGGTTTTGCGGGCGATGCGGCCAACAAATTTTCGGCGGCTGGCCGGACGACACAGGAAAACGAGGCCTTCAATTTTACCAAAAAATTGGCTCGTTACCGCAAAACCTGCACAGCGCTCCAAACTGGAAAACACACTCAGTACATCCCACGGGACGGCGTTTATGTGTACTTCCGGCACGATGAAGCGAAGTCTGTCATGGTTGTGATGAGCCAGAGCGATAAGGCGCAGACGCTCTCGACTCAGCGGTTTGCGGAAAACCTGCGCGGTTTTTCTACCGGGAAAAATGTGCTGGACGACACAAGCGTTTCAGACCTCCGCCAGATGGCCGTGCCGCCCATGTCGGTGCAGGTGATTGAGTTGGCGAAGTAAATAGAATGCGATAATCAGCCAATCCCGAAAATCTGGATTGGCTGATTATCATATTTTTCACCTCAACCTGATGTTCAAAATGCGCAACGCCCTACACCTCCTTTTTTGCCTCTTGCTCCTGTCCAGCCCTGTTTTTGGGCAAAAAAAGGAGTTGAAAACCAAATTTGGCAAAATATCGCCCGAAGAGATCGCCATGACTTCCTACAAGGACGACCCCGCTGCGCCAGCGGTCGTGCTGTTCGATAAGGGCAAAGTGAGCCACCGATATGTGAACAACAGCGGCTTCATGCTCGAATTTGAGCGGCACGTGCGGGTCAAAATTTTCAACAAAGAAGCCTACCTGATGGCCGACGTGGCATTTTTTCACTTCAAGTCGCAAAAACTGACCGACCTGAAAGCTGTCTGCTACAACATGGAAAACGGCAAACTCGTGGAGACCGAATTGGAGAAGGGCAACGTGTTTGACGAAAAAATCACCCGCAACCGGATGCTCCTCAAGTTCAACATCCCGGCGGTGCGCGAAGGCAGCATCATTGAGTACAGGTACACGCTGAGCGACGACAAGTCAGTAGGCATAGGCGTGTCGGAGTGGACGTTTCAGCGCGTACAGGTGCCTACCATGTGGAGCGAGTTCGAGGCCGAGGTACCCACCTTTATTTCGTTCAAAAAAATGTCGCAAGGCTGGACACCATTTGCGCTGGCAGAGGAAGAGCGAGAGGATAAACAAATCAGCGTCAGTTTTATGACCAAAGGCGATCACGTCATCGGTACCACCACCGTCAACAACGGGAGAGTGAGATACTCTCAGAACAGGATGCACTTCATTCAGGAAAACGTGCCAGCCATGAAACCCGAGCCTTTCGTGCCAGCCCCGTCAGACTACCTTTCGCAGATCGCTTTCGACATTGAGGCGGTGTACAACACCAGCCTGACTCAACAAGGAGATTCTTGGCGAATCGCCAACGGAGACTACCAAGAGTACAGCAACAACTGGGCGGTTCTGGGCAAAGAGATGCTCGAAGACGTGTACGACGAGGTGCTGAAATCCTCCAAGCACACCAAAGACGCTGCCGAAACCTGCGTGGCGGGCAAACTCTCGGTCGCCGAAAAAGTCGCCGCCATCTACGAGCACATCGGTAAAAACTATCAAGTCAAGAAGGGCGACTACCTCTGGATGACCCAATCGCTGGAGGCCCTCACAAAAGACCGAAAAGGTTCGCCGACCGACCTCAACCTGTTGTTTATCAATATGCTGCATCAAGCAGATATCAAGGCTTGGCCAGTGCTGATCAGCACGCGGGTGCATGGTCGGGTACACCCGTTTCGGGTATCGCCAGATGAAATGGATCGCGTGATCGTGGCGGTGGACATGGACGGCAAAGCCCCTCTACTGCTCGACGTATCGGCTTTTCCTAATCCCATCGGCCTGCTCGACGCGGAAGACCTGAACAACGAAGGCCTCTCGCTTAAATCGGAAGAAGAGGTGACTTGGGTACCGCTCCTGAACAGCATCAATACCCGCACAGCAGTGATAGCAGACTTAGCACTCCTACCAGAAGGCGGCCTTGCTGGAGCGGTGGCCTACTCAGAAAGCGGCTACGGGGCGGTGGCCCACCGGAAAAATTTGAAGGAAACAGATGCCCCGACACTCGTGAGCCACCTGTTCAAAGAATGGGCCGCCGAAGGCAAGTTTGCTGACCTGAAAGTGGGCGACACCAACGACTGGCAGGAGCCTAACTTGAAAATCAACTTCAACTTGGAGTCAGCCGCCTACTGCACCGCATCGGGCAACAAACTCTACCTCGCGCCCACCCTCGGCTTGGGGCTGCGCGAAAACCCGTTCAAAAACCCAGAGCGCAAGTTCAACATTGATCTCGGTGTGCCGCACGAAGAAAACTACATCCTCAGTTTCAAAATCCCCGCCGGGTACAAGGTGGAAGAACTGCCCAAGTCCGCCAAAATCGTGTTTGGCGACAACGCCCTGATCTTCGATTACCTCATGGACAGCACCCCGGAGCAGATCAAAGTCGTGGCCCGCATCAAGACCAAAAAGACCTACATCATTGCTGACGAGTACGAGGGACTGCGGGAGTTTTTCACCACCATGCTGGCGAAAATGGAGGAGCAAGTGGTGCTGAGCAAGTCGTAAATGTGGTCAATGAGATCAATGTGGTCAATGAGGCCGTCAACCAATTTTATCTGCCTGTTTATGAAAAACTTGATTACACCCTCCATTCTCTTGCTGCTCCTTGCGCCCCGCCTCTCGGCGCAAACCGCCTACCCGGTGGCTGCGATACCGCCCCTGCTCCTGAAAAACGCCGATGTCGTCGTGAGGGCTTACGACCTGACTTTCAACGTGATGGGTCCCGGCGATGCCACCCAGACGGAGTACAAAGTGCTGACCTTGCTCAACGAAAACGCAGCGAAATACAGCGAGCCGGTTTTCCACTATTGGGCTTTTGATAAAATAGAAGACATGGAAGCCTCCGTGTACGATGCCGACGGCAAACTGGTGCGCCACCTCAAAAAGAAGGACATCGAGGACGTGAAGCCGCCGGAGCGTTTTGTGGACGACATCCGATACAAAGTGCTGCGGCTGCCAGCCCGGTCTTACCCTTACACCATCGAGTACACCGTGACGCGGCGACTCAACGATCTTATGTTTTACCCTGTGTTCGAGCCGCAAGGCTCGCCCGCAGAGTCGGTAGAGCGGGCGCATTTTGAAGTAAAAATGCCGCCCGGCTTGGAGGCCCGTTTCAAGGAAGTGAATCTCCCAGCAGGCAGCAAGACCGGGCCGATGCAGTGGACGTTTCGGAACCTCGCGGCCTTCCAGCCAGAGCCGTTTGCCCCCGCCAACAGCCTCCCGCTGCCCAAAGTGCTGGCTGCGCCCACCGATTTTACTTTCGGCGGTTTTGCTGGCGATATGCGCTCCTGGGCATCGTTCAGCGCGTTTCAGTACCAACTACTGAACACACAGCGCGACTTATCTGCGGAAACCAAAACCGCGCTCCAAAGCATGGTGGCCGATTGCCCAGATGCACCCTGCAAAATCCGCCGCGTGTACGCGCACCTGCAAGCCAACACCCGCTACTTCTACGTCGGCCTCGGCATCGGGGGCTGGCAGCCCGCAGCGGCCTCGGAGGTGGATCGTTTCAAATACGGCGACTGCAAGGGCTTGAGCAACTACACAGTCGCCATGCTGCAAGCCGTCGGAGTGCCTGCTTTTTATGTCAACGTGCGGGCTGGCGAAGCCGAGCAGGCACAGCAGTTCCCGGATTTTCCCAATGCTTGGTTCAACCATATCATCGTGTGCGTGCCGCTGGAAAAAGACACCCTCTGGCTCGAATGTACCAGTCAATCAGAGAGTTGCGGCTTCCTCAGCAACTTCACCGACAACCGCCCCGCGCTGCTCATCGCCCCCGAAGGCGGGCGTTTGGTGCAGACCCCGAAGTACGACGAGCGGCAGAACACGACCCGCCGCACTACGGATATTGCGCTCGCGCCCGACGGCAGCGCGACCCTCGAATCGAAGGTCGTTTTTCAGGGCATCTCGCAGGACGTACCCGCTGCCCTGGCCGACCGCCCCGACGAGGTGCGGAAGAAATATTTGTACAGGGTGCTCAACGCCACAGACTTTGAGATCAAGTCCATCGAATTTGTCCGAACCAAAGAGCGGCTGCCGAATGTGGAGCAGTACCTCTCGCTGGCCCTGCCCCGGCTGGCTTCGGTGAGCGGAAAAAGGCTTTTTCTTCCCATCGGCTTGCTGTATAACAAAGTAGAAGTACCCGCGCTTGACAGTGTGCGGCGGTTTGCGGTGCAGGCCGATTCGAGGGGTTTCAGCGAAGAAGACGACTTGAGGGTATCGGTGCCAGAGGGTTTTCGATTGGAGGGCGCGTTTGCGCCGGTGGAGATTTCCACCGCGTTCGGCCAGTTCGAGATGTCGGTGCGGCAGGAGCCGGGCGGCGGCATTGTGGTTCACCGAAAACTGACGCTGAACAGCAGCGTACAGCCCAAAGAGCGGTTTGGAGCGTTTGCCGCTTTTCTGAAAGCGGTGGCGAAGGCCGACAAGACGAAGTTGGTGCTGGTGAAACAGACTTGAATTCACTCCCTGTCAAACCGCTCCAACCCCAAATTTTCCACAATCGCCACTAACTTCTCTGCGTACTTTTTGTCCGTCGCGTAGCCCGCTTTGGCGAGGCCGTGTGCCCAGCCCATGTAGTCGTCGTTGTCCAATCGGAACAGCGCGGCATAGCGCGGGGTGCTTTTCAGAAACCGGCTGTGGGCGCGGTAACTGCCCCAGGTGTTGGCGTATTTCACAAAAAAATCCTTGTGTGAGTCGTCCGTAAAATTGGCGCAATGCCCACGTTTGCAGCGTTTTGAAAAACATTTGACACCAAAGTGATTGTTGGTTTTGCGGGCGAGCGGGCTGGCCCCGGCGTTGCTTTCGAGCAGGCCCTGCGCCAGTATGATGCTGGCCGGGATGCCGTACTTGCGCATCTCGGCAGTGGCTACGGGGGCGAACCGCTCCACATACTCCAAGCAGGCTTGGGCGTGGCGTTTGGCCGCAGTGGAGGCCACCCCGTTGCGCCGAGCGAAGGCCG
>JAYSUY010000992.1:0-2977 GCA_043718855.1 Saprospiraceae bacterium
GGCACCCGAAAAATAGTTTACCAGTGGAGGGCAACTCATGGGAAATGTCGGCGGCGGCGACTTGCTGGCTTTTTGCAGCCGTATTTTTCACTAAATCCATGCTTGATGCGATGAATTACGACAACAAAATTTTCCGCCCGGTGGTGAACGCCGCCAACGGCGAGGTGTCGGGCGACACGGTTTTTCACTACAAACAGGTGGGCAACATCGTCACGGCGGACTACTTTGGCGGCAGTATCCGGCTCGGCCACTTGATTGCACTGGTGGATGCCGAGGGCTGCCTTGAGATGCGCTACCACCAGGTGAACGTGCGCGGCGAACTCCAAACAGGCATTTGCCGCTCGGTGCCAGAGGTGTTGCCCGATGGCCGTATTCGGCTGGACGAGACTTGGCAATGGACCAGCGGCGACGGGTCGCGGGGCGAATCGGTGGTGGAAGAAGAGTTAGTCATTGCGTCATTAGTCAATGACGCAATGACTAATGACGACCAATGACGCAATGACAACGCTACCGTCTGCCGACCACCAACTTCCGTACACCAGACTCCGTATTTGTGCTGAACCGCACCCAGTAAATGCCCGCTGGCAGAAGGGCGCAATCAAGCGGAACAATCGCTTGGTATTCGCTGGCGAGGTGCAGCACCGCGCTGCCTGTCGCATCCAAGACGCTGATTTCCAGCGCAGAATCCGGTATTTCTCCAAAAACAGCCCACGCTATGTCGGCAGTCGGGTTGGGCAAAAGGCGGACTCCCGCAAGCCAGGCTGGCTCGGCTGAGCCGCTGGCCATTTTCACTTCAATGCCCGACAAGGTGTAGGCGCAGCCCTCGGCATCGGTCACTTGCACGGTGTACGACCCGGCTGCCCGGCCGCTCAGGTCTTCGGTGGTGCCGACGATCTGGCCGCCCAGTGTCCAAACAAAAGTGAACGGAGCCGTGCCGCCCGACAGGCTCAGGTCGATGGCCCCGTTGCTCTGGCCGATGGCCGCATTGGTCACCTCTATTTTTTGAAAAACAGGCGGCGGCAGTACCGTCACATCGAAGGAGCAGGCCCCCATGTTGCCGCTCGCATCGGTGAAGGTATAGGTCTGTGTGGTGGTGCCGACGGGGAATGTGGCTCCGCTGGGCTGGCCCTGGGTCTGGTTCGGCTGGCCCGCCATGAGCGAGCAGTTGTCAGAAATAAAAGGCGCGTCGTAATGCACGGCATTTCCCGAAGGGCAGACCCGGATACTGGCCGGGCAGGTCAGCACGGGCGCGATGTCATCCACGATGGTGACGATGGCAGTGGCTGTAGCAGTCAAACCGGCTTGGTCGGTGACGGTGACAGTGACGGTTTGTGCGCCTTTTTGGCTGCAATCGAAGGTGGCGGGGGCGATGGTGGCCTTCACCGTGCCGCAGTTGTCGGCGACTTGGGCATTCAGTGCGGCCAGCGTGACGACGGCGATGCCGTTGGCCGCTATGGGGAGCGTGGCGTTTTGGGCGGTCACGCTGGGCGGCTGGTTGTCAACAGCGGCAAGGGCGACAGAGGTACTGGTGGCACAGCCATTTTGGTCCGTCACGGTGAGGCCGTAGGTACCAGTGCTGAGGCCGACGACGCTGGGCGTGGTCAAGCCGTTGCTCCACAGGTAGTTGAAAGGCGGCAAGCCGCCGCCGATGCTGGCCGAAGCGGTGCCATCAGTTTGGTTGGGGCAGCTAGGCTGGGCAATTTCCACCAAAAAAGCGGTGTACAGCGCGGGCGCGGCGACGCTGGCGGTCGCCGTACTTTCACACCCGTTGGCGGCGGTGACACTTACGGTGTACTCGCCCGCCACTCCTACGGAGGGGCTGGCTTGGCTGGAAGAAAATCCGCCCGGCCCCGACCATGCGTAGGCGGTGAGCAGCACATTCGCAGTGGCTTGCAGCACGATGCTGGGCGAGGTGCAAGTCAACATTCCCCCCAAAACCGATGCGCTGGGCGGTGTCTGGTCGGCGGCGACGCTGGCGGTCGCCGTACTTTCACACCCGTTGGCGGCAGTGACGCTCACGGCATACTCGCCCGCCACGTTCGCTGTGGGGCTGGCTTGGTTGGAAGAAAATCCGCCCGGCCCCGACCAGGCGTAGGCGGTGAGCGGCACATTCGCAGTGACTTGCAGCACGGTGCTGGGCGAGGTGCAAGTCAACATTCCCCCCAAAACCGATGCGCTGGGCGGTGTCTGGTCGGCGACTACGCTGGCGCTGGCCGTGCTTTCACACCCGTTGGCGGAGGTGACGGTGACGGCGTATAAACCCGCCATGCTCACCGAGGGGCTGGCTTGGTTGGAGGAAAATCCGCCCGGCCCCGACCATGCGTAGGCGACAAGCGGCAAGTTGGTATTTACAAGCAAAACCGTAGCGGGCGCGGTGCAGGTGAGTGCGGCGTTGGCGATGTTGACCTCAGGCAGTGCTTGGTCGGCGGTGACGATGGCAGTGGCGGTGCTTTTGCAGCCATTGGCAGCGGTGGCGGTGAGGGTGTAGCCGCCCGGCTCACTGACATGGGGGTTGGGCTGTGTGGACGAGAACCCGCCCGACCCCGTCCAAAGCAAGGTGGCTGAAGGGTCGGGGCTGCTGCCCGTGAGTTGGATTTGGGTCAGGGCGCAAGTCAACATTCCCCCCAAAGCCGACGCGCCGGGCGGTGTCTGGTTGGCGGTGACGGTGGCGGTGGCTATAGCGGTGCAGCCGTTTGTCGGGTTGGTCACGGTGAGGGTATAAGTGCCTGGCTGCATGACGTTTGGCTTGGCGATCGCGGAGGAAAAACCGCCCGGCCCGGCCCAGTAAAAAACCGCTTGCGGGATGCTCGAACTGCCTTGCAGCGTCAGGCTCGGCGCGGCGCAGGTGAGGGTGCCGCCCTGTGCGAATGCGCTGGGCTGTGTGAAATCGGCAACAATCACAACGGCGGCCTGCCGGGTGCAGCTGAGGCCGCCGGAGGTGATGGTGGTGGTGAGGGTGTATTGGCCGGGCTGTGTG
>JAYSUY010000993.1:0-2976 GCA_043718855.1 Saprospiraceae bacterium
CAGTGGGATGCACCCTGAATTTTGGCGCATCCCTCTGTTGCCCACATCTACAGGATTAAGTGTCTCGTTGAAATTAGTTTAGGTTATTTCGCAAAGGCGCAAAACGCACATAATCAAAACCTTGCGCCCTTGCGTCTTTGCGAGATACTTATGTCGTGGTACTTACATTCTCGCAAAACGCCGCGAGGTCACTTTTTTCTTGGCCAGCAGTTCGCTCAACTTGTCGGCATCTTTCAGAAAATCCTTGCCGTCGCCTTTGTCGTAGTCGTTCTTGATGAGCAAGTTGGCGTACTCGATTGCCTTCTCCAAGTTGTCGAGATGGAGTGACATGTTCGACAGGTTGAAGTAGGCGGCGTATCGCAATTTGGCATCTGCTTTTTCATCAGCGGCATACTTGCCAGGTATGCTGAGAAAGTAGTCCATCGCGGGCTTAAGCGCCTCAGCGTCAGCAGCAGTGAGGCCATCGGGAGAGATAGCAGCAAACGCCATTTTCACCTCCTCAGCCATTTTTTGCTGCACTTCGTACTCCGGGTGTTTTTTGGTGTCCAAAACCCAAAGGTTGAACCGCTCCGATTCAGCCTTGTAACCGTACTGCTTGTTTATGTTTTGGTACATGCCAGCCAAGTACGACTTGATCTCGCTGGTAGCGATGTCGCGGTTGATCTGCGCCCGGTTGTTGTTGTACGAGTCGCTGGCCTCTTTGTACGTGCGGAACTCCGTGCCTTCTTTTTTCTTGATGCTCGTAGCCGTGAGGGTGAAAAACTTGTCCGACAACTCCTTGCCGTTCTTGTCTTTCATCTTCCACGAAAAACCGCTGTCGTACGAAAGGACATACTTGTAGTAGCTGGTCGAAGTTTCGCGCCCGCTTTTGTCTTTCGTCTTTTCCACGCGCGACTGCACATTGAAGTCCAGTATTTTGAACGGGTAAAGCGTCGCTTCAAGGTTCAGGTCAGCACCGCTTTCCACCGGAGAGTAGCCCTCCAGTTTGAAGTAGGTGTTTTTCGCTTCGTCCTGATCCATGCTCCAGAGAGACAGGTGTTGTCCACCGCTGAACGTGTAGGCGAAGGTTTTCCAGGCCTGATCCACATCCTTGGTGGGGAGGGAAAGCAACCGGGTCGTGATGGCTTTTTTGTCGATGTCGATTTTCTGCGCCCACAAGCCCGAACCGAAGGATGCGCAGATCAACAGGAGGGACATTTTTGTCCACGCGGAGAAATTTTGGTAATGATTTGGAAACATAAAAAGTGAGTTGGTGTAAAAAAGTGATTTGATAATTGTGAATGCTTGTTGCTCCAAATGGAAGCCTGGGGAAGCGTCGATCGAAGCCATGGTCGATCCGTGTAATTACCCCACAAGATACACACGAGACTCCTAGCCACCAAGCATTTTCCTAAAACATTTGCCTTGTTTTTTGAAAAAATAACGTGCTTAAAAAGAAAAATAAGGCTTGAAGATCAATGAATTAGAATCATTTTTCTCCAAAAAAACAGGTGCTTTCTCTTGAAGAGAAAGCACCTGTTTGTCATGCTTGACGCACAAAAAAATAATACTCCGTTTACACAGGCTACACGTTGAACCGGAAGTGCATGATGTCGCCATCCGTCACCACATATTCCTTGCCTTCAACGGCCATTTTGCCCACCTCCTTCACCTTGGCCTCTGAGCCGAGTGTCACGAAATCGTTGTACTTGATCACCTCGGCGCGGATGAAGCCTTTTTCAAAATCGGTGTGGATCACGCCCGCTGCTTCAGGTGCTTTTGCGCCGTTGCGTACCGTCCAGGCGCGTACTTCTTTCACCCCTGCGGTGAAATACGTGATGAGGTTCAGCAACTTGTAAGCCGAGCGAATCACCTTGTTCACGCCAGGCTCGTCCAGGCCCATCATCTCGGTAAACTCCTGCCGCTCCTCCAGCGTGTCCATCTCCGCGATCTGGGCTTCAATGCCCGCACAGATGTTGATGACCTCCGCGTTTTCGGCAGCCACCAACTTGCGGAAGGCTTGAGTGTGGGCGTTGCCGCACTCGATGGAGCCTTCGTCCACGTTGCAGACGTATAGCACAGGCTTGGCCGTCAGCAGCGCGAGGTCGCGGCCCACCAGTATCCGAGCGTCGTCGTCAAAGTCCGCCAGCATCTCGCGTACCACACGGCCCGTTTCGAGGTGGGCCTTCACTTTGGTGAGCGTATCGAGCGCCTTTTGGTCGTCCTTGCTGCCCATGCGGGCAGCGCGAGCAGTTTTGTCCATGCGCTTTTCCACTGTTTCGAGGTCCTTAAAACTCAGTTCGAGATCGATGATTTCCTTGTCGCGCACCGGGTTTACCGAGCCGTCCACGTGTACCACGTTGTCGTCGTCGAAGCAGCGCACCACATGTACGATAGCGTCCACTTCGCGGATGTTGGCCAGAAACTGGTTGCCCAAACCTTCGCCCTTGCTCGCGCCTTTGATGAGGCCAGCGATGTCCACAATCTCTACCGTTGTGGGCTGGGTGCGTTGAGGCTCAACGATTTCGGTCAATTTGTCGAGCCGAGCGTCAGGCACAGTGATGATGCCCAAGTTGGGATCTTTGGTGGCGAAGGGGTAGTTCGCTGCGAGCGCCTTGCCGTTGGTGAGCGCGTTGAAAAGAGTAGATTTACCGACGTTGGGCAGGCCAACGATGCCGCATTGCAGAGCCATATTTTTTAGTCATTGTGGTCATTGCGTCGGGAGCGTCATTTTGTCATTTGTCATGGGGGCGTTCTGACAGTATGATGCCGGAATGACCCAATGACGAGTGACGGGAATGACGAAACAGCGAAATGACATTTAAAAAAGCGGCGCAAAGGTAGAAAAACGAGGCTCAAAACGCAGGGTACGGCCAAAGTTTGCGCATAAAACGCCTTACATGAGTCATCCCGAATTTTCGGGGTGGCTCATGTCATTTTTAGGGAATACCCAACTGCGCAACGTCGGGTTTCAGGGTTTTCTTATCAAAACAGGCT
>JAYSUY010000994.1:0-2971 GCA_043718855.1 Saprospiraceae bacterium
CGTTTTGACCCGCCTAAATCTGTTTCATCCGTGTCCTATTCTTGTCGCGGTGGGCGCACGGCTAAGTTTTTACCGCATAAGAACTCATTGCCAATAAACCCTCCGCCGCATCCGCTGTTTGACACTCATGCGGAAAAAAATCGCCCTCGCCATCACAGGCTCCTCCGGCTCCATCTATGCCAAAGTGCTGCTGGACAAACTCGCCCAACTCCGCGATCAGTGGGAGGCCGTCGGGGTAGTGCTATCGGACAACGCGAAGCTGAACTGGGAACTTGAAATTGGTCCAGTAGACTTCATGGCTTACCCGTTCCAGTTTTACGAGAAAAACGATTTTTACGCGCCTTTCGCTTCAGGGTCAGCGCATTACGATACCATGATCGTGTGTCCGTGCAGTATGGGAATGCTCTCCCGCATCGCTACGGGCACCAGCAACGACCTGGCCACCCGCGCCGCCGATGTAGTGCTGAAAGAGCGGCGGCGGCTCATCCTCGTCACCCGCGAAACGCCGCTCAGCCTGATTCACATCAACAACATGAAGGCCGTCACCGAGGCCGGTGGCATCATCTGCCCAGCAGTGCCGTCGTTTTATTCCAAACCAAAAACAATAGAGGAGTTAGCCGCTACCGTAGTGGACCGGGTGCTGGATTTAGCGGGGTTTGAGTTGGGGAGTTACCGATGGGGCGAGTGAGCGGCGTTCAAGCCGACATGGCGGCTTGCGGCGGCGGGCTGGGCGGCGGAGCGGTCTGCCCGATTTTGACCATCAGGTGCCGTGCGCTCCACCGGACGAAGCGAAACAGGGCAGAAAGCATCAGCCCGAACTCACCCTTTTTCAGCAACTCTACTGCGTAATATTTGTAGAAAGCCGTCTGCCGCCGAGTGATCAGGGGCTTCAGGCGTTTTATCGGGTAGTATTTGCTGATGATGATGTCCTCTGCGAGGTGTGACATGAAATACTTCTTTCTGACATCCACCATAGACCATACGCCACCTGTGTGGACGCGGTAGGTGGACATGATTTCGGGCATATACCGGGCCAGCGAGCCGTCGCTCAGGATGAGGGCGAACAGCGTGATGTCGTTGTAAATCCACCGCGCTGCTTCCGCTACGGGTATCTTAGAGAGCGGTTCCGCGCGGAACATGATGGCGCAGGTCTGTGTGTAATCGTGGTTGAGGATGTCGGCAATCGAGATGACCTCCTTTCGGCTGCCGGGGTACACCAGCCCGTCCATTTGGCCGTGCTTCAAAAGGTGGACGTTGTGGAAAACCATGTTGTACGCCTCGTTTTTTTCCAAAAAATCCACCTGTTTCTGCAATTTAGCCGGGTCTGTCCAGTAGTCGTCGCCATCCAGCAGGGCAATGTACTTGCCCTTGCAGGCAAAGAGGGTTCGGATCAAATTCTTTTGAAAGCCCTCATTTTTTTCCAGAGGCAACAGCCGAACAATGCCAGGATACTGCTCTTGATAGGACTCGCAGATGCTCCGAGTGCCGTCCGGGCCAGCATCTTCTCCGATGACCATCTCAATGGGAAAGTCGGTTTTTTGCATCAGCACACTTTCGATGGCTTCGGCAATATACTGTTCGTGCTTGTAAGTGATCGTGCAGACGCTGACCAATGGTGCTTTGTCCATCGCAATTCAGGGATTGAGCGGTGAGAGGTTCATTTTGAGCATATTATCGCTTTCGCCAGTAGTGACGAAGCCAAATTTTTGGTACAGACTAACGGCGGCAAGGCTCTGCTTGCTCACTTCCAGCCCGATGGACTCAAACTGCTGCTCGCGCCCGTAGGCGATGCAGCGTTCGAGCAGGTTGGAAGCGATGCCCCGGCCCGCGTAACCGCTCACCGTGCTGACGTTGGTGATGTAGCCCAGCCCGTTTTCAGTGTCGTTGAAATAAGCGGCAATCAGCCCGGCCAGCACACCGCCGTCCCAAGCCTCGAAGTTGACGGCATTCTTGCTCAGTTTCAGGGCATAGTCCTCGATGTCCACCTTCTCGCTCAGCGCAGGGATGAAATTCTCGTTGCAAGCCGTCAGGTGGATGGTGATGTCGTCGGCGGTGGCGGTGTTGGTGTTGTAGTGGATGTGCATGGTTGTTGTTGTATCCCGGAACTCCATTCCGGCCGGTTTTTGATCGGACTATCCCTTCTGAGATACTGCCGGAACGGAGTTCCGGGGTACGTACTCAGCCAAACCAAACCCATATTTCCCAAAAGCGTTGCCATTGTAGAGCAAATATATTTTGTCGTGCCACTCAAAAATGTGCGGGTAGCACATCATTTCGGAGTCCCAGCCGCTTTCAGAAAATTTCATGCCACCTTGCTCGTCGTCGCGCGTCCAACTTTTCAGGTCGTCGGAGTAGGCGTAACCGAGGCGGTAGCCGCGCTCCGGATTGGTGCGGAAATCGGTGGATTGCCGGAAGCAGAAGTACATGTGGTAGCGGTCGCCGATTTTGAGTATCGTAGGCAGGGCTTGGTTTTCTTCGTCGCCAAACACGTTGGAGATGATCTCCACCGCCTCCTCTTTTTCCCATTGGATGCCGTCGACAGAGGTGGCGTGCGCGATTTTGTAACACCGCACTGGGGCCTCGCCATTTTGCGGGTCGCGCCATTTTCTGCCAAAAATGTACCACATGTGAAACACACCGTCATACACCTGCACGAACGAATCGCCCACCAGCACTGGCTCGCGCAGTGAGGAAGTGAGCACCGGGCCAGTGCCGTATTTTTTAAAAGTGAGGCCCCCATCGTGGCTGAATGCCAGCCCAGTGGAGAGGTCAACAGAGGTAGAGGCGCGGCGGCTCCAACCGGTGGTGTAGGCCCAGATTTTATCGTCGTGCCGCAGCACGTTGATGGGGAAAATGCCGTGCTCATCGAAGCAGCCCAGACCACCCAGCGGCACCACCGTCTCGCGGGAGTGGTTGATAATCTGGAAGTTGCGATCCATATCCACGAAAGCGACGTGGCTCAGGAGTTTGC
>JAYSUY010000995.1:0-8296 GCA_043718855.1 Saprospiraceae bacterium
GCGTATCGGGTCGCAGACCCTCACGAGCAGCGTTGCGCTTGGTTTTTGTGGTAATGGAACAGTGGCAGCCAGCGGGTCGCAGACCCTCACGAGCAGCGCTGTGCTTGGTTTTTGTGGTGGGGGAAGTGATGACCAGCGGGTAACCCCCATCTCACTGAAATGAAGCGGCGAGGGCGACGCGGAACCCGAAGCGGTTGTTGCGGAACGTCGGCCCGCCGTTGCGGCGGTTGGCGGCACGGCAGTATTGCGGGTAGTCGTACCAACTGCCGCCGCGCAGTACGCGGGACGCGCCCTCAGCACCTTCCCCCCAAGCCGAGCCATCCTCTGGCGCACCTATGTAGTTCTTGTGCCAAACATCTTGGCACCACTCCCACACGTTGCCACTCATGTCGTAGAGGCCGAGTTCGTTGGGCAGCAGGAGGCCGGCTTCGTGGGTTTGCTTATCACTATTTTCACTGTACCAGCCTACTTGGGGCAGGAGGTCGCTGCCGACGTAAACCCCACCCCCGGCCCTTGCTCCGCCAAAGGCGGAAGGAGAGTTAGCGCCACCGCGCGCGGCGTACTCCCACTCGGCTTCGGTGGGCAGGCGGTACTTCTTTTGTCCCCCTGTAAGGATATTCAGAGTCTGGATAAACACCTGCGCATCGTCCCAACTGACCGTCTCGACGGGCCTGCGCGGGCCTTTGAAGTTGGAAGGGTTGCTACGCATGACCGCCTGCCAGAGGTCTTGGGTGACGGGCAGTTCGCCGAGCCAGAAGTCAGGAAGGGTCACGTCGTGGTCGGGGCGCTCGCTGTCGTGGGCATCGGGCGGGCCGGGCGGGCTGCCCATGAGGAAGCTGCCGCCGGGGATGTGCAGCATGCGGAAGGGGGCGGGGAGGTGGGGGATGGGCTGGTCGAAATGCATACTCAGTTATGAGGTGGGGAGTTATGAGTTATGAGGTGGGCGGTGCCGATTGCCCTACATAATTGGAGGTTCGACTTGAAGTCGAACCTCCAATAGTGGGAGCAAAACTATGAAGAACTTGCCTTTCGCTTTTTTCGCCTTTGAAAAGTGTACGGCTGTAAATTCCCACCTTTGCCGCATGGAAGAAATCCTGCGCGACATCCGCTCTGGCAAGTTTGCCCCCGTGTATTTTCTGCACGGCGAGGAGCCGTTTTTTATAGATAAAATCGCTGAAGCGGTGGAGGACAGCGCGCTGCCCGAAGCGGAGCGCGGCTTCAACCAGACCGTGCTGTACGGCAAGGACGTGGACCACCTCACGCTGCTGGACTACCTGCGCCGCTACCCGATGATGAGCGAGCGGCAGGTGGTGATTTTGCGCGAAGCGCAGGAGATGAAGGGGCTGGCAGAACTGGCTTCGTACATGGAAAAACCCATGCCCAGCACCGTGTTCGTGGTGTGCCACAAGCACAAGAAATTCGACCTGCGCACCAAGATGGGCAAGTCGCTGGGCAGCGGAAAAAACGTGGTGTTCGAGAGCAAAAAACTGTACGACAACCAGGTGGCCGACTGGGTGACGAACTACTGCCGCTCGCGCAAGTTGGGCATCGAGAACCCAGCGGCGGCACTGCTGGCCGAGTACCTCGGCACCGACTTGGGCCGCATCGCCAACGAACTCGACAAACTCGTGCTGAACCTCGCGCCGGGGGCCACCATCACCTCAGCCAATGTGCAGGACTTCGTGGGCATCAGCAAGGAGTACAACGTGTTCGAGTTGCAAAAAGCCTTCGCCCTGCGCGACGCGGCGAAGGTGGCCCGCATCCGCGACTACTTCGCCGCCAACATCCGCAAGAACCCGTTCATCGTGACCATCAGCAGCCTATTCGCCTACTTTTCAAAGGTTTATATGCTCCACTCGCTGCGCGGTAGCCCGGATGCGGAGGTGCTGAAAGCACTCGATTTGCGCTCCGACTGGTTCCTGAAAGAGTACAAACTGGCTGCCGCCAACTACTCGCCCGCCCAGACGGTGGGCATTATTTCTATCCTAAAAACCTACGACCTGCGCTCCAAAGGCGTGGACACGGACACGACCAACACGGGCGAAGAGGAACTGATGAAGGAGATGTTTTGGAAGATGCTGTATGGGGGGTGATGGGGGGATTTGCAACCCCACCCCCGACCCCTCTCCGCCGAGGCGGAGAGGGGAGACACGGCATACGCTTAGGTGTACGTCTCGTCTCCCCTTCCACCTCTGCGGAGAGGGCCGATTGGTTTTGAAAAATGGTGCAGCGCACCAAAATATTTGTAGCCTTTTTAGGCCCCGACGAATGAGGTGCAGCGCACCGTAACCAGATAACATGACGGTGCGCTGCACCTTTTGAACTAAAAATTTCGGGTTTCTACAAATATCTCGCCGCTCTGCCGCTGTCAAAAACAGAACCAATCGACCCTGCCCGTTGGGGGAGGGGCGGGGGTGTGGGGTTGACACCGGCGGTTCAGTTCTTGCCAATTTTCAGGTCAAGTCGAACAAATCCCCTACCCCCGGCATCCGCGAGAAGCAAAACCCCTCAGCATACTTAGCCTGTATCGGCCTGCCGAACACCATTGCTTTGGCCCGCATGAAGTCCAGAAAATCCTGCCCCGAAATCGGCGTGTCAGGTTCTGTGTTGCTGGGGTCGTAGAACTGGGAGCGGAACGCCAAGATGGCCTGCATTTTCGCCTCAAACCAGGGCGTGATGTCCACCACAAAGTCGGGCGTAATTTGTTTGTCCTGAATGTAGTGGTACACCGCGTTGGGCCGCCACTTGGGTTGTACATTTCCGGTCTCGTCGCGGGTCTCGATTTTCTCCAGACCGGAGTAGAAGCAAGCATCGGCGGTCATTTTTGCAGCGCGCCCGTGGTCGGGGTGGCGGTCGTCGAGGGCGTTGCACAGTACGATGTCGGGTTGACACTCGCGGATAACCCGCACAATGTCAACGATGTGCTGGGGCTCGTAGATGAAAAGCCCGTCCGGCACGTTGAGGGTCTTTCGGAACGACGCGCCGAGGAGGCGGGCAGATTCGGCGGCTTCGGCGGCCCTAATTTCGGGGGTGCCTCGGGTACCAAGTTCGCCCCGGCTGAGGTCGAGCAGCCCGAAGGTGCGGCCCTGAGCGGCGTGGCGCAGCAGGGTGCCCGCCGCGCTCAGTTCAACGTCGTCGGGATGGATGCCGATGGCAAGAATGTCAACTTTCAAAGTCAAGATATTTATGGAAACAGGAAGCACGAACAACGAAGGGCTGGAAGGGTTGCTGGCCGAGCAGCAAAAGCGCATCGCCGCGCTGGAGCGAGCTTTTGCCGAAGCCGAGCACCGCGCCCAGAAGCACTTGCAGGAGCGCGACCACTGGCACGGCCAGCACTGGGAAGCGCACCAAGAAAACCGGCGACTCCAGCAGGACTACGAATCGCTGCGCCTACAAAAAGGCGGTTTTGGATTCAGGACGCTGCTGGCCGTAGGCTTCGCGGCGGCTTTGTTCGGCTTGGTATCATGCTACCTGTTTTTTAGGTTGAAAAACGATGAGACCAAAATCTTCCAGCATTTCACCCGCGAACACCAGTTTCGCTTTGAATACGCGCTGAGCCACGGGCAGTTTGAGGAAGTGGAGGCGGCGATTCGCAGCAGCCAAAGCCAGCCTGAGTTTCAAGCCATCCGGCCAGAAATGGAGTTCACAAAAAAAATGGTGGAGGCGGCGAAGCGGGGGTGCCAATGAGAAGGAATGTGGTCAATGTTTGTCCATATCACGTCCTGCAAAGCAATACCTAAAAGGACCGCCCGCATCAAGTACAACTCGATACGGGCGGGTATTGACCTTTAAAAGGGAGCAGTCGACATAAATTCAATAGACTGTACCGATGATAGAGATGTCGTTGGCAGACAGCGCGTTGCGCTGTACTGTGAAGGTAGAGCCATCCAATTTGGTGATGGTAGGCAAGCCGTTTTGAGAAAAAGAGAACGAACTGTACATCATGATGGAACCGAAATCAAGTGCACCATTGGCTGTGCAGTTGGAGCAAATTTGGAAATTGCCCTCGTACCCAGCGGAGATGTTTGCGAAGTTGACGATCACAGAACCGTTGCGGTCTGTGCGAGTATGCTCATGGTACAAGCCCAGCGCGTGGCCGACTTCGTGGCTGGCATTGCCTATGCTGCACCCCGAAGCGATGCTCAGGTCTTGCCTGCCACCGATGCGGCCGATGTACGAGTAGCAGCCCGACCCTTTGATCACTTGAACGTAGTTGGCTTCGGTGGTACGCACTTTGAACTCTACGTTCGTCACGGCTTGCCAGTGCGCGATAGCCGCGTTCCATTTGTCTTTGGTGGCTTGGTCAAGTCCGTTTTTGAATTTCCAGACCAGGGTTTTGTTTGGCCAGACGTGAGACGAAATCGTGCTGATCGTGCCTCGATCTGAGACTCCTGCGGATTTGATTTGCTCGTCGGTGAGCAAGATGTCCCCCTCCCATACATTCAGGCCATCTACTTTGTTGTAAGTAATTCCCCTGCCGTCCAGACTGCCCGCCGTCGGTGTGCCGACTGAACTTCCGTGATACATCTCCATTTCGCAGTTGCAGTCTGCGGTTTCTTGTTGATCGGTGAAAGGCGACTTCTCGCAGCCCCCGAAAACAAAGAGGGTCAGGAATGCAAAAAGCACAGTGGTCAGCCGAAAAAGATTTTTCATAAGCAAGAAAGTGAAAAGGTGAGAAGATGTAGATAAGGGTGGGCAAAGGTGGCAAAAGCATTCAAATTAAAAAATATTTCTCGCGAACTATTTTTCGATACAACCCCAATCAACAAGATTTTTATACAGTACCAAGTATCTTTCCAGAATTTTTTACTCAAAAAAAGTGCAAAAACAGTCAAGGCCAACCTTGGGTGTTGTGCAGTTAAGGATGCAAGACCGTCTTCCTCAGCACCCTCACCTCCGAGCCTTCGGCCACAAAAACCGAGTCGGGTGGGCGGCTCAGGATTTGGCCAAATGCATTGCCGTACAACCGCCCAAAATCGCCTCGGATGTCGAACGAGCGAATCGGGTAAACGTCCCAGCGCGGATGTTCCACTTGATATTCGTTGCTGCTACGAGCACTTGCACGGGCATAGCCCCAGTAATGTTCGGTGATGAACTCCGCTTCGCTGCCTTCGGCAATGGGCTGGGCCAGCGGCTCGGTCACAGCCGCCATTTTGTACCACTCGCCGCCTAAAAAGGGCTTCCATTCGTAGGACACCAAATGTTGCTCGCCAGTGGCCTCCCAAGTGTGGCGCATTCGGTGAGTTTCATAATTTTCCCGATAAATAGTATTGGCTACCAGCGAGATAGCCGGTTTAGGGACAATTTCTTTAATAAAAACTGCGCCGCGCTTAGCCCCCTGTGCCGTTTGCCGCCGGACGTAAAACCGCAGATTTACCTCCTCAAAATCGCGGTGAAACGGGAAGGTGACACCCAATACCTTCGTATTCAGAAACATGAACCCTACGAGGCTAACATAGCACTTGTCCTGCCAGAAGTCCAGTTCCGTACCCCACGGAACGTAGGGGCTGAGCAACTCTGGCGGTACCACATAGTTTGCCATCAGGAGTTTGCGCCATTCGGCGCTGAGAAAAGTCTTGCTCATCTTGTAGCAGCAGTTGTGGCATGTGAAAGATGGGTTAAGGCAGATAATTGGTTCTTAGGCTTATTGACCGGGTGACTTGAAGTCACCCGGTCAATAGACTATTGATTTTCAATACCTTCTGATCTCAACCCATTATTTGGGTATAAGTTGAGGTTTGATGATCAATGACACGGGCTATCCCTTTCGCAGCGTGCTCCAAGTCCACAATGCGCCCAGCAAATCCACTCCACCAAAAAGCAGGAGCGGTGCTTTGGCCCAGCCGAGGGCCACGAACAGGGTAAACCAGCCCACGATGACCAGCCGGTTGTACACCGTGATTTTCAAAAACACCTCGCTGTTGGTCGGCGCAGTGAAAATGTAGTAGAGGCCGATGACGAAGGCCAGGCTCCCGACCACCCGAATCCACACCTCCGAGGTAGGATCAAAGCCGAACATGGACAGGAGCATGTTGGGTGTGAAAATTAGGGTGATGCCCGTGAGGAGCAGGTAAAACCCGAAGTAATAGACTGTTTTGGCTGCGTTTGTCATGATGTACAGATGGGTGGTTGGAACCCCATTCGGGTAGCAAAACACGGAAAAAAATTGACAACCAACCCAGCAAAATCAAGTACATCCGATATCTCTCTCAACCGTACCGCCCGCCGTATCTTCACCCTTCTGGTACACATCATCATGTCAACAGCAATGCCTTCCGGCCATTTCATCCATTTCAAGGCTCCAATCGCCGACATAGCCCTCCCAGAACGGTTCACCTTCCCATTCCACTACCAGCCGCACCCCTTGAGCCGCTTAGCGGCCCACGAATTGCAAAACCACCTGGAGCACCAGCAAGCCTGGCAGCACGACTTTGGTTTTTGGGACAGTCCAGACGGTCTGGGCAAGATGTTTGGTGTCCTCGTCGTGCAAAACACGCAAGGCGAGCTGGGCTATCTGGCGGCTTTTTCGGGAAAATTAGCGGGTACAAACCACCTCGCCCATTTTGTGCCGCCCGTGTTTGATATGCTCCGAGACGATGGTTTTTACCGTTTGGAAGAAGAGGAAATCAGCCAAATCAACCGGCGAATCGCACAGTTGGAAAGCGACCCAAAGTATCTGGCCAGCATAATTGGGCTAGAGGCCGAAACGACGGCATTGCACACCGCACTGGCAGATTTAAAACAAGCCCACCGAGCCGCCAAAGCATCCCGCGACCTACAGCGAAAAGAAGCCCCGGCTGAAGCCACTGCACTGTTGGAGGCCCTGAATCGGGAAAGTGCTCAACATCATTTTCAGTGGAAAGATGCAGCACGGCATTGGAGCCAACGTCTCGCTGCTGCGCAGCAGTCAATGGATGTTTTTTTGCAAGAGATCAACCGCTTGAAAGAAAAACGCCGCCAAAAATCGGCGCAATTGCAGGAAAAACTCTTCCATCAGTACACATTTTTGAATCCAGCGAAACAGGCAAAGAGCCTGCTGGAGATTTTTCAAATCGACGAAAACACCCTGCCGCCTTCGGGTGCTGGCGAGTGTGCTGCCCCAAAATTGTTGCAATACGCCTTTTTACACGACCTGAAGCCCATCGTGATGGCCGAATTTTGGTGGGGGAAAACGCCCAGTTCTGAAATCAGACGGCATGGTCAGTTTTACCCGGCCTGTCGCGGCAAATGCGAACCCATCTTGGCGCACATGCTGGCGGGTATTCCGATGGACAAAAACCCCTTGGAGCAAGCCCCTTCACAGTCCATTGATCTACCCATTGTTTATGAAGACGAACACCTACTGGTGCTGAACAAGCCCGCCGGGTTCCTCTCCGTTCCGGGCAAAAAAATGGAGGACTCAGTCTATACCCGCATCAAAAAACAGTACCCCAACGCGGATGGCCCGCTGATTGTCCACCGTTTGGACATGGCTACGTCCGGGCTGCTGCTCATCGCCAAAACCAAGGCTGTACACCAAGATTTACAGGCGCAATTTGCCAGCCGGGAGGTCAAAAAACGCTATGTTGCACTGCTGGATGGTACGGTCGCTACCGACGAAGGCATCATTGATCTGCCCCTGCGGGTCGATCTGGACGACCGACCGCGCCAACTGGTATGTTACGATCACGGAAAATTAGCCCAAACCCGTTGGCAGGTGATCGAGCGAACTGAGGGGCAAACCCGCATTCATTTTTTTCCACTGACCGGGCGTACCCATCAGTTGCGCGTCCATGCAGCCCATGTTTCGGGACTGCATTGCCCCATTGTCGGCGATGATCTCTACGGCAAACCAGCAGAACGACTTCACCTGCACGCAGCATCCTTAGCCTTCATGCATCCGGTGAGCCGGGAGGTGGTGAGTTTGGAGGTGGAGTGTCTGTTTTGAAAGGAGCGAACGTGAGCACTGGCTATCGCTGTAGTAAGTCAGCAGGTCTTGTGTCTCCGCATCGCTGCCGCTCACCTGGGCAAGGAGCTGCTGGGCCGATGCATACTGACCGATAGCAGTATGAGTTGCCAACAAAGCTCGCCTATCTGTCTGCTGGTCGCGGTCAGCCAGCAGCGATACCGCGTAATTGATGCCCGTAAGGGAAGTAGAATCGGCCAGCAAACGGGTGTCCCAACGGGTGTAAGCAGTCAACACCGGGTCATTTCGCTGAGACAAGGTTTTGCCATCGCCGACGTACTGTGCGTAGAAAGCAGCGCAGGGTGGGCTTAGGCCGGGTGGGGGCGATAATCTTTTCATAACCAATGAGTT
>JAYSUY010000996.1:0-2967 GCA_043718855.1 Saprospiraceae bacterium
CCGCCGAGCAGGACGAGCCGGACGGCGACGACTTGCAGGATGCCGCTTCCTCCTACGCCGAGGCTACGGCGGGCAAGCCCGCTTCCGCTGCCGACGCGCTCGCTGAAATGGCCGACGATGTGGTGGTGGAAATGCCCGCCTCCGGGTCGGGCGAGGCTTCGGCTCTGCTCGGCCCCGACGAGGAGGAAAACCCGCTGCTCCAGCTCCACAACTGGGGCGCAGTGGGCGAGGCCCTCCGGCTGCTTTCGGCCCTGCACCAGCGCATCTTGCACCTCAGCCTCGCGCTGAGCCAGAGCAACGCGGCCATCGCCGCAGAGATCGGCGGCTACACCGAAGGCTCTATGGCGGTGGAGAAAAGCCGCGCCTACGACGCGCTGCGCCGGGCCACCACCCAGCTGCTGCACGAGCGGGGCGACAGTTATTTCAAAAAAATAGAGGAGCGAAAAAAGACAGAAAAAGCGGCGAGGAGAACGAGGGACGATAAGCGAGGAACTATGAACGAAGAACCGACAACTGACAACTAATAACTGACTCAACATGAAAGATACGAATCACCTCGACCTGTTCGAGCGCTACCAGCGCCAGCAGATGTCGCCCGCCGAGCGCAGCAGCTTCGAGCAGCGGCTCAGCGCCGACCCCGATTTTGCCGCCGAATGGCAGTTTTACCAACTTGCGGCCCAAGCCGTGCAGGAAGATGCCCGCGCCCGCGCCGACACCGCCGCGCTCCAAGGGCAACTAGAAGCAGAGGGCTTTTTTGAAGAAACCCACCGGGCGATACGGGCGGAAATGGCGGCGGAGGAAGCGGCCAAAGCCGCGCCGATGGTCGCGCCGACTGCGCCGATGCAGGTGTCGTGGTTCTCGCCCGCAGTGCGCCGCTGGGCGGTGGCGGCTGGGCTGGCTGGGCTGGCCGTAGTGGTGTGGTTGGTGAACGATGGCCGGGAGCGGGAGCAGGCGGTGGCGGAGGCGATAGAGCGGCACAGCCAGTATGACTTCGGCTTGGTTTACGGCATAGCCGATGCCACCGACACCCTGCTGCTGGCCGAGCAAAAACTCAAAGAAGGCAAAGCCGATGAAGCCATAGCGCTGCTGCAAGCCAGGGTCAAGCCCTGGAGCGACGACGCGAAATACCTGCTCGCCCGCGCTTGGTTCAAAAAAGGGGACTATAACCCCTGCATCGCCCAACTCGAAGACATCCTGCGGGGCGGCGAGCGCGTGTTCCTCGATATGCGCTGGAAAGCACAACTCCTCCAAGCCGAAGCCTTCCTGAAAACGGGCGACCGCGAACAGGCCAAAGCCCTGCTGGATGCCTTCCTGAAAGCCGATGCCGACAACCCCAACAAAAAAGAACTGCTCGAAATCGCCCAAAAACTTCGGCAAAATCTCTGACCGCTCAGTACGCCACCAAAATCAGTTTAGCCGAAAATAGGCCACATCTTGTTGGTAATTAGCAGTACTTGTCCCGAAAATCCGGAGTAGCACATTGGCCAATTATCACATTGGCTAACTATCACATTCTACCTATGCGCCTCCTCATTGCCTTCTTCCTCCTTGCCGCCACTGGTGTACCCCGCTTCGTGTCGGCCCAAAAGTCCCCCTGCCTGCTCAGCGAAACCTACGCCAACACCATCGCCCAAGAGCTGTTCCGCGTATTGGGCGGCATGGGCAATCCCCCAAAAGTCTATTTCGTGCTCGAAGACCGCTTGGCGGCTTGCAGCCTCGCAGACCCCAAAAACCCAGAAATCCACATTGATTCCGGCAGGGTGGTGCGGACATTAGAGAAAAGATTCGGCAACGACTGTCGAAACACCGATGCCGACGACGCGCTGGCTTTCATCATCGGCCACGAGGTGTGGCACATCATCCAGCACAAAAAAGCCTACACCTTCAAATATTGGGACGTGGAAAACGGCGACGCTGCCGACCGAGCAGCCGAACTTGATGCCGACCTACACGGCCTCATCGGGGCATATTTTATCGGAAAAACGCACTGCTTGGACATCTACGGCCAGATTTTTCCGGCTTTGGGCATCCGCTCCACCTCGCGAAAATACCCCCCAGACGAGGAACGCCTGAAGATGGAAGCACAAGTGAGGGCCAAAGCCCAAAAAGCATTTCACCTCTACGAATCCGCCAACTGCCTCGTCGCCACCAACAGCCGCACCAACATCCAATTGGCCGCTTCCATCTACGAGCACATCGGCGGGCGCTTCCATTTTCTGAAACAGGTCAACTACGACCTCGGCCTCGCCAACCTCCTGCTGGCGCTCGGCTCCTCCGACATGGGCTATGTGCTGCCCTTAGAGCCTGCGGCCAATCCCTTTGGCGACCTCATCACGCGGGCCGGCGCAGGCGGCGGCGACCCAAAGGAGACCGAGAAATACCTGAAACTCGCCGACGACTATTTCGCCAAAGCACAGCGGCAAGACCCCGACTGGTTCGAGCCATACTTGGGCAGCACCTGCGTCGCCCTGCTCCGGCAAGGCGTGCACAACGTATACGAAGCGGGCGAAAAATGGCGCAAGCAGCACCCCGGCAAGATCGGCCCGGTGCAGGAGAGCCAGTTGAAAATGCTCGAAGCCATTGCTTACCTGATACAGCAGCCCGTGAAAGAGGAGGCCAAAGCCAAGGGTATCTTGGCCAACATCGCAAACAGGAGTGCCAGCACCACGCTCCGCCAGCAGGCCCGCTACAACCTTGACCGCTACGAGCGCAAAACCGTCGGCCCACCGCCCGCCGTACCCTCGTGTGAACTGCCGATGTACGACGGCATCAGCAACGCCGCCCAAACGCTCCAGAAATACGAGACCGAAAGCGGCTGGGAACACCTGACTGACCCACAAGTGACCGCTTTCCAGAAATCGCTCGCCCAGACCGACGTGGTGATCTTCGAGCGGGCGGTGGGCGTGTATCCATTCCCGACCGTGCTGCAATTCTACCACAACTGCCCGCTCAAACCCGCCAGCCCCA
>JAYSUY010000997.1:0-8293 GCA_043718855.1 Saprospiraceae bacterium
CAGTTATCCAGCACGTTCAACAACGTAAGCCATGGCACTTACCGGATCTCGGCAGCCTATCCGGCTCGATTTGTGAATGGCCAATGCCCCAGCGGTTACGATGCATACAACAATCAAAACCAACGGATAGGTCGTTTGGGCACCACGTTTGGGCCGGTTGACATCTCCAACACTGTGATTGTGGGGAAAACCGTCCCATCAGACATTGCTACTTTCTTTGTGGATGGGGGCAACGGTAATGCGCTGACCAATGGTTTCGACTATGGAGAAATCGCTACCTTGAACATCTCTGGGTGCAAGAACTACGACCTGTACTGGTTGGCAATCTTTGAAGATAGTGCACCTAACCGCTATTGGTCGCAAGGTTGGAAAAGCGGCACAGGCGGCAACAGCTTTAACCTGAGCGAAAAATGGTCTATTCCGAACAACTGGGTCTTTGGCACCTCTCCTACAACTTTTTCGCAGTATACGGTACAGTTCGCAGTGGAGAACTCTTCGTGCATCAACTCTTCGTGGAACGTAACAGAGCCAGTGTTCATCATTTGCCCACAGAACAGTGGCTGCCGCTACGTCAACACAGAGGCTAAGAAGATGGCCATTAGCCCCAACCCGGCTTCTGGCTCTTTTCAGATCAACAATTTCGACCCGGCTCAACACACCTCGCACCAACTCTCCATCACAGATATGGCGGGGCAACAGTTGAAAGGAATTCAGATGTCGTCGTCGGAGGTGGACATCTCTGACCTACCCAATGGGATGTACATCGTGACGCTTTGGAACAACTCTACCCGGGTTTTCAGCGAAAAACTGATTGTCAATCAGTAAGAAACTCTTCTATTGTGCTGCCCGGTATAGTGTCGGGCAGCACAGATTTAGCAGTCGTCAGAAAACCTACGCTGATGTTTTCGAGAATGTCATCGTATACTGATCCTTATGTTTATGAACAGGTTCGCCCTACTTTTTGCCTTGCTTTTTGCTGCCCAGGTGGCAGCACAGACCCCGGAGAGCATACGTTGCGGTAATGAAGCGATTTTCCACAAAAACATCCTTCGTGATACTGCATTGGCAAGTCGCTTGAAGCAAAATGACGAGGCCATCCAGCGGTTCTTGTCAGAGCACGGCAACATGGAGCGGCACACCTTGTCCATTCCGGTCGTCGTCCATGTTGTGTGGCATACGGAAGCAGAAAATATATGTGATCACGATGTGTTTTCTCAAATCGAAGCACTCAATCGGGATTTTTCTGGAGAAAATGCAGACATCAGTACGATTCCTACAGAGTTCAAAACCGTCTTGGCAGGAGGCGTGGGGCTTCGCTTTTGCTTAGCGACTGAAGATGCAGAAGGGAGAACTACAACAGGAGTTGTCCGAGTACGAACAAGTGAACAGGCCATTGGCCTCACGGACAAACTCTACTTCGACAGCACGGGCGGAAGCACGGCTTGGAATCCAGACAGGTACCTGAACATCTGGGTAGCCAACACAAGCGATTTCATCGGCGGCTTTGGCACCTACCCTGACTTGACACCTCCGGAGAGAAGTGGCCTCGTGATAAATCCTCGGTTTTTTGGCATTTCTGCATCTGGTCGATACAATATGGGCCGCACTGCTGTGCACGAATTGGGACACTATCTGGGCTTGTACCACCCGTGGAACGATGACAGCGACTGCACAACTGATGATGGTGTGGACGATACGCCTCCACAGCAACACGCTTACACCGGATGCCCTCAATACCCGCAGTTTTCGTGCGGCTATTCCAACACGTTCATGAACTACATGGATTATGTGGATGACCGTTGCATGATGATGTTCACGCAAATACAAAAAGAGAAAATGTTGGCAGCACTGGCTTTGTTCAGGCCGGGGCTAACCGCCTCTAACTTTCATTGCAGTCCCAATGTAAGCGAACAACAACCCATTTTTCGAGTATATCCAAATCCTTCGGATGGTGTTTTTATGCTCGAACCTTTGAGACAGAGGCATCAGGATTACACTGTCGCCGTCTTGAACAGTATGGGGCAACTCGTTCGGGAAACAAGGTGTGTCAAAAGCAATGGCAAAGGCATGGAGATGGATTTGAGCGGGTCACCTACAGGCACCTATTTCCTCTTTTTTACTTCCTCCAAAACGGAGCAGGTTTCTTATCGTATTTCAATACTCAGATAGGGTTGAAGACCCTAACTCGGCACCCCGAAAACCGATTTATTCTTTCCAAAAACACAGGATAAGGGCGAGTGCTTTCCTGTGCCTTCGCTTCATTCACTCAACCATCGTCTCACTTTTTCAACATTTCACACCATGAAAAAAATAGTTTTTGCCAGCCTCCTACTCCTGAGCGCAGCAGGTTTCTTCTTCGCATGCCAGAAAGAAACTGTCGTCACCGCCACAGAGGCCGCTGCTCCCATCACGGAAAACATTACCCTGAGGGACGATGCCAGCGAGTGTGGTTATGAAGTGACCATCAATGGAGCAGATGGCACCACCCTCTGTGGCACTATCAATGCACCAGGCGGAGGCAAATGCTATGCTTGCGACGGCCAATATGGCAAATTTGGCATCGAAGGCTCGCCTATTACCCGGACCATGTTGAGCAATATTTTTGCGATCAGCAACCCGACCAATGTCTCGAAGAGCGTGTCATTCACCCTTACAGGTGCTGCTTGTTCTTCCACGTTCATCATTGGCCCTGGGAAAACCAAAACCTTCAGAATTGCTAAAATGCTGACACCAGCACCAAGTTGTTGTCGGGTGGTAGAATACACCTGCGTTTTTTAGGAATGACCTCCTCCTCTCAGAAAGTATTAGTAACGACAAGAGCCATCACCAGTTACCCGGTGATGGCTCTTCTTGTAGGCTAACGCTTTGATCATCACCTCAGCCCTTCCTTCCGCCGCTCCTTAGCCAGTTCGATGCCAGCGGCTTCAAAAACGGACTTCAGTTCTTCGTACATAAAACTCAGTGCGTCGTCGTAATGCTCGCCCATCGTCCACACGGCCACCTGCGCCTTCATGTCGTCGCGGTTGATACCGGCAATCTGCACCGAAGCCGGTCGGTCGGGCAAAGCATTAGGGCAGCGGCTGGCTACCTCAGCGACTGTGGCCCGCAGCCAATCAAGCGGGGTTTTAGGGTTGAGCAGCAGCGAGATTTCGACCTGCACCGGCTTGCCTTCCTCAATGTTTTCAATGGGGCCTTCGGTCATTTTCCCGTTCGGGATAATGATTTTTTTGCCTTGCTGGGTCATCAGCACGGTGCTGAAAATCTGGATCTCAGTCACGCGCCCGCTTTTGCCGGCTGCGTTCAGCAGGTCGCCCACCTTGTAAGGGCGAAAAAGCAGGATGAGCACCCCGCTGGCAAAATTGCCCAGACTGCCTTGCAAAGCCAGGCCGACGGAGAACGCGATGGCCGAAAAAATGGCAATGAACGAGGTGGTCTCAATGCCAAAAGTGCTGGCGACGGTGAAGATCAGGATGACTTTCAGGCCCGTGTCGCACAACGAAGCGAAAAACGGGCGGAGGCTCTCATCCACAGCGCGTTTTCTCAAAAAAGCGTCGAAGCCGCGTGTGAGCCGCTTGATGATCCATAGGCCGACCACGAGCAGCACCACAGCCAGCAGCAATTTAGGTACGAAAACCCAAGCCCAAGCAATGAGTTTTTCTAAGTAAACAGGGTCCATTTTCGAAGTTTTATTCGATGACGTGTACTTCGGTAGCTTGCAGCACTTCCTTGTTAGGCGTGCCGCCATGATGTACGAAAGCGATGACGCTACAATGTTTCGCGTCCCAAGCGGCGGGCAGGGTGTAGGTGAAATTGCGCTTGCGCAAAATGCCCACCATGAGCGGCTCCGCAATGACATCGCCTGTCGGCGATGTGACCGTGCCGCGCAGTACGTGGCGGTGCAGGTAATCCTTGATTTTTACCCCGTTATCCAACTGCGGGTCCCTGATGCTGTCTTGGGTGATGACCACCGAGAGGCGGTTTTCGCCAGTCAGCGTTTCTGTAGTGGGGTCCATCAGCACCTCAATGTCAAGTTGGCGGGAAGTGGGATTGAATTCAGTGTTGACAAACAGATTAAGCCCAAAATCCTTGCTGAACTCAGCATTGATGAGCCCGGCCCACTTCGAGGCTACGGTGTAGGGCGACTGGGTGTTGGTCGGGATGGTACGGTTGATGGCTGCTGTGGGAAAACCGAGGGTCGAGCCGATGTAATCAGCCAATACCTGTGCTTCCGGGAAACGAAAATCGTACTTGCTGTCGCTGTACGGGACCGAGAAGTTGCCAGCCGCATGAATGGAGATCACAATCAGGTTTTCTTTGCCAAAAATGCTGTCTTGCAGAGCGATCAGCGTTCGTGCGCCGCCGGGGCACTGGGTACATTTCACCCCGGTCAGTTCTTCCACGAGTACCCGTCGTTTGGGGTCAGCGATCTCGGGTATCGGAATGGCTTTTTCTTTGCAGCAAGCGGCCAAAAAGGCAAAAAAGAGTAGGAGCGGAAGGATGTTTTTCATGTCAAAAAGCGGGTAAAAGTTGATGGATACCAGAGGTTGACTCGCGCCAACTGCTTGATTTAGAACGATGACGACACATTGAGCCGCACCCCGTGGAAGGTCGGCTCCAAGCGGCAGATGCCGCCCGCACAGTTGATGCCTTCCACCTGCTTCACATAAGCCAGCGAAAAGCGGTTGGCCTTCTGGGTGTACACGATGCCCACCGAGGGGTAGTGGATGCCGTCGTACTTCGTCTTTTCAGGGTCAGGCGTTTTGCCAGCCTCGGCTTTGTGCTTCAATTTGTACATATCAGACACATAAAAAAGCCAATGCGGGGCCAGCCCAACCTCTGCCAAGCCGTTGACCCAAGAGCCGAACTCGTCATCGGTGATCAGGTACTGCGCCTCTACACGCAACGAGCGGCGCGGCGTGAAGCGGTAGAGCCACTCGGCGTAGGGCGTGAGCGCATCCACATAGTCAGCATCGCCGCCGCCGAGAAAGGCCAGCGGGTCTCTGTCATCAGCCACATCTTTTTTCTGCTGGTACACATCTATCTGGTACTTGAGCATTTGCACCCCGCCGATGAGTTGCCACTTGCGCTTCTGCTTGAAGGTGAACTCTGGGGTGATCTCCCGGTAGAGTTCGAGGCCGTCGAGGTTTTGGATGTCGGCGAAGTTGATGCCCAGCGAGAGTTTTTTGGTCAGGGCGTAGCGCATGTCCAGTTGCACCGCCTGCTCGCCCAACTCCTGCGTGGCGGGAGCGAAACGCGCTGTAAGCCGGTAGGTGTTTTGCTTCGCCATCGGGGGCAGGAAGTTGATGGGGCCTTGCACCCCTATGTCGGAGGGAGTGCCGCGAAACGAAAAATCCTTCGTGCGCTTACCTTCCAACGTGATACCCAGCCCTTTTTTGGCGTAGGAGAGGCTGGAGTAGAACGTGTACCCGATGCGGTTGTAAAGTTGGCCAGTCACTTTCGCGCCAGTGGAGGTGATGCGTTGCTGATTGGGGTACAGGATCACGTCCTTCGTTTTTCCCGCGCCCTCAAAATACCAGGTAAAATTGCCCGCCGTCATCGTGTTGAAAACCGAGGCAGCATAGGTATTGTACTGAGGACCAAATGCATCGGCTTTGCGGTAGTCGATGAAACTGCCCACAATGTTGTCGATCGTGGGTGCATCGAAGGTGCGGGCCACCACGCCTGCTCCAGGTGCGAGGGTAAAGTTTTTGGTCGAGTCGGGTTTGATAAAACCCTCCACTGCACCGCCGCGCACCACCGCGCCATAGCGCTCAAACTGTCGCTTGGTGCGCCCGCTGAATGCCCGCACTTTCCAGTTTTCGTTGATCTGGTACCCGATTTTGGCACCCACCAGCGCGTTGTCGATCATCAATGCCCGCTCCTCGTAAGCCCGAAAGATGATGCCGGAACCGATCTGGTCATAGATGTAGCCTGCCGAAAAATCGAACTTGTCCACCTGCTTGTGCACATACCAGCGGCCAATGCCCTCGGCAGTGAACGAGCCGGTGGGGTTGAGCAGGTTGGAGTTGTTGAACATATCGAACCGAACCCCTACATCGAAGCCCCAGTTGGAGTAGTTGAGCGCAAGCCAAGTCTCGGCACCAAATTTCTGGTAGTCGTACTGCGGTGTTCCAATGGCACCGATGGCCGAATCGCTGATGAAAAAATTGCCGTTGGATTGCAAGTTGCCCGTGATGCGGGCTGCATTTTGGGCCGAAAGACCCAGACAAAACAGGATGAATAGGGCAGTAAGTAGGCGGTATAACATACGTAAGTAAATTTGTAAAAACTTAGGCAGCACTTTTGATCGCCTACCGCGACAAGAATGGGACACGGATTGGACGGATAAAACGGATTCAAACAGATTTCACCTCAAAATCCTTTTTTATCTGTCTAAATCCGTCCAATCCGTGTCCCATTGTTGTCGTGGTGGGTAGGGTGGCTAAGTGTTTACATAAATTTCAGAAAACCCAGTTTTCGGTGCGGTAAAGGTAGAATTGCACCACACTCTGGCTCAAAAGGAAAGCAAAAAAGGCACGATGCGGACAAATCGCCGTATCCCCAAATACTCAAGTTTCTCACATCCCCAATTCCCCTCAGGACACCAGCGTACCCACCGATTCGCCCTGAACGATACGGCGCAGGTTTTCGGGCTGATTGATGTCGAAAACGATGATCGGCATATTGTTTTCTTGGCAGAGTGTGAAGGCCGTCATGTCCATCACCTCGAGACCGAGGCTGATGACTTTGGCGAAGGTCAGTTTGTCAAACTTCACAGCCATCGGATCTTTTTCTGGGTCTGCAGTGTAGATGCCGTCCACGCGGGTGCCTTTCAGGATCACGTCGGCACCGATTTCGTTGGCCCGGAGGGCGGCAGCAGAGTCGGTGGTAAAAAATGGGTTGCCCGTGCCAGCAGCACAGATCACCACGCGGCCTTTTTCCAAGTGCCTGATGGCGCGGCGGCGGATGTAAGGCTCAGCAATGCTCTCCATTTTCAGGGCGGTCATCATGCGGGTGTACACGCCGAGGCTTTCGAGGGCGCTTTGCAGGGCCATGCCGTTGATCACGGTGGCCAGCATCCCCATGTAGTCGCCCGTCACGCCTTCGATGCCTGTGCCTTCCGACTGGATGCCCCGGAAGATATTGCCGCCGCCGATCACGACAGCAACCTCTGCGCCCATTTCTTGTAACTCTTTGATTTGCTGGGCATAATGCTGAAGCATATCTGCTGCAATGCCAAATTTTTGCTTTCCCATCAGGCTCTCTCCCGAAAGTTTCAGGACGATGCGCTTGTACTTCAAACTGCTCATGTAGTGATTGGTGGACTGGTGACTGGTGGACTGGTGATTGGTGTTACTGGTAGACTGGTGACTGGTGGACTGGTGTATTGGTGTATTGGGCGGCAAAGGTGGAAAAATTCTGCCTTGCCGGGTAAGTCCCGCATTACTCCAAATATGCTGCCACGCTGTGATAACGATGAACGATGAACGCCAGCAGGTGCAAGGCTATGGCAGACAAGCGTTCACAGTTCATCGTCATCCAAACATCCGCAGCGCGTTCTCCGTCGTCACTTTAGCGATCTGTGTGGTGGGCAGCACTTTCACCTCGGAGAGCATTTCGGCTACCTCGCGGATGTAGGCGCTTTCGTTGCGCTTGCCCCGGTACGGCACGGGCGGCAGGTAGGGCGCGTCGGTTTCCAGCACGATGTGTTCCAGCGGCACCTCGCGCAACACAGCGGGCAGTTCGGATTTTGGGTAAGTGAGTGTGCCGCCGATGCCGAGCATGAAGCCGAGGTCGATAATGGTTCGCGCCTCATCGAGCGTACCCGAAAAGCAGTGGAAAATGCCGCGCAACCGCCCGTCCTGACCTGCCCGCACCAGTTCGATGCACTCCGAGTTGCTCACGCGGGAGTGGATGATGATGGGGCGACCCAAGTCTTTGGCCCACTCAATTTGGCGGGCGAAGGCGATTTTCTGGATGTCGAGTGTCGTTTTGTCCCAGTGCAGGTCAATGCCCGTCTCGCCGATGCCCGCCCACTGGCGCTGGCCCAGCCAGTGTTCCACCGTCGCCAACTCTTGCTCGTAGGTGTCGGGCTGCACCGAGCAGGGGTGTAGGCCCATCATGGCAAAGCAGTTTTCGGGAAAATCGGCTTCCAGCGCGAGCATCGCCGCGATGTAGCCGGAGTCGATGTTGGGCAGGTACATCCGCCCGACCCCTGCGGCTATGGCGCGGCGTACCATGTCGTGGCGGTCGGGGTCAAATTTTCGGGAATACAGGTGGGCGTGGGTGTCGA
>JAYSUY010000998.1:0-2964 GCA_043718855.1 Saprospiraceae bacterium
ACCCTCCAAAAAACCGTGCTGCCCCGCCTCAACCTCCGCCTCGATTGGGAGCGCAAAGCCGTCGGCCCCGGCGAAACGGCCATCGCCCGCTTTGATGCGCAAAGCCTTGACAACAAGCCGCTTGCCAATCGTGAGTTTCGGTACACCGCCGCTGTGGAAGGCAAAAATTTTATCGAAAAAACCGCCACCACCGATGCCGCAGGCCGCGCCTACGTCCGATTCGAGATGCCCAAAAAACTCGACTCGCCCGACGGCCTACTCAACATCCAGATCGAGCACAACGGCCAGATGGAAGCCATCTCGCGCCCCATTCCCATCGTGCTGAACCGCATTGACCTCCAGTTTTTTCCCGAAGGCGGCGACGCAGTGGCGGGCCTGCCCTGCCGCATGGCCTTCAAAGCCGTCAACGAATACGGCAAAGCCGCCGACGTGCAAGGCACTGTGCAGGACAGCCGGGGTCAGCAGGTGGCCACCTTCGCCAGTTGGCACAACGGCATGGGCGCGTTCGATTTTACTCCTCTGCCAGGCGAGGAGTACACCGCCCGGCTCACCCAGCCTGCTTCAGCCACCGAAGCCCCAAGGGCGAAGGAGGCAGCGGCCAAAACCTACGAAATGCCTGAACTGCGCAGCCAGGGTTTTGCCCTGCACTTGCAGGAGCACAGCCCAGAGAGCCTCACCTTTCAGGTCAATACCACACGCCCCGGCAAGGTGTATCTCGTCGGGATGTCGGGTGACAAAGCATTCTTTTTCAGCGAGTACGGCGAAATACCCGTTTCGCCAGCAGCACAGAAAAAAGACGACACGGGCGTTTCGTCGTACCGGTACACCGTCACCATCCCTACCACTAACCTCCCCATCGGCATCGCCCGCTTCACACTTTTTAGTGAAAAAAAGGTGGAACTCGCCGAGCGGCTCGTGTTCGTCAACCGCGACCGAGGCCTGCGCTTGGAGGTCAAAACCGACAAGCCGCAGTACCTGCCCCGCGAGACCGTGCGCATGAGCATCCGTGCCACCGACCATACCGGATGGCCCGTGCAAGGCCACTTTTCGCTGGGCGTGACCGATGAGACCCTGCTCACTTTCGCCGACGACAAGCAGGGCCACCTGCTCTCCGCCCTGCTGCTGGAGCAAGACCTGCGCGGCACAGTGGAGGAGCCGAATTTTTACTTCGACACGAAAGAAGCAAAGGCTGAGCAGGCACTCGATCACCTGCTGCTCACCCAGGGCTGGCGGCGATTCGAGTGGAAGGAAGTGCTGCACCCTACCCCGCTCGTACTCCAGCACCAGCCGGAGCGTGCCTCCATCGAAGGCTGGTTCCGCGATAGGCAGACAGGCAAGCCGCTGGCGGGCCAAAATCTAGGGATTTACCCCGGAGGCGCGACGGTCATGACAGACTCGATGGGGTCGTTTGCTTTTCAAAACGTGGACATCACGCACTATCGCCACATCCGCGACGCGCAGGGTGGATTTCACGAAATCGCCGACTTTAACTCAAAAATGGTGATTTATGGGCGTGCTGCCCCAGATAACAGGGCTATTCAACAAGCGCATAGTACCCAGTCGCACTCCAGTCCTGACGGTCTAACGGTGCTGAGGGGGAAAGTCACCGACGAAGCTACGAATGAAGATCTCATCGGCGCGTCGGTGAAAATCACCATCGGCGGGGAAATTGTCAAAGGTGCCATCACAGATTTCAACGGAGAGTTCCGCATCGCACTCAACCCTGGCAGGTACGATGTCGAGGTGTCGTACACGGGCTACACCAGCCGCCGCATCACAGGCGTAAACGTGCTGGCACGCATGATCAATCTCTGCAACGCCTCCCTGCCAAGCGGTGCTATATTGACCGAGGTGACCATCATGGACTACAAAGTGCCGCTCATCAAGCAAGACAACACCAGCAGCGGCATGACGATGAGCATGGGCGGCATGGGCCTTCGCGATTCAGGGGGCCGCATCGCCCGCTCGGCGGACACCGTGCCGGGCCGTGCGAAAAAGGAAAAAACCAACAAGCCCGTGCAAGTGGCCCAGATCAATGTGCCAGCAGTCGAACAAGACAAATCTGCTACTGGTCAAGCACTTACCTCTGACCAAATCAAAAATCTGCCTACCAAAACCGTCCAGCAAATCGTGGCGACCAGAGCAGGCACGACCTCCCTTGACGGCGGCGAAGCCAACATCCGAGGTAGCCGCAGCAACGCGACAAACTACTACGTCGACGGTATCCGGGTGACGGGCGCACCACCGCCAGTGCAGGATTTGGAAAAATCAGAAGTCATCACGGGCAGTTTGGGAGCCGAGTTTGGCGAGCCGTCTCGTGGGGTCATTTCTACGATGGACGAAGTCGTGGTCATCAGTCCTGCCAGCAAGAGCCTGGCCGACCGCACGGGCGCTATTTCCACCATCCGCTTTGATGAGCAGCCACGCCGCAGCCGCCGGGAGCGCATTGAAAACGACGACCGGATGGTGGCAAAACCTGCACCACCACAGCCCGTCATCACCCGTCAAGCCGCCCGCCAGTACACCCGCGCCCGCCAGTTTTATGTGCCGAAATACAGCGGCCCGGTCAGCCAGCGCACGGATTTCCGCCCCACCATCTACTGGAACCCCGACGTGCGCACCAACTCAAGCGGCACGGCGACGGTCGAATTTGTGACTTCCGATGCCATCACCAACTTCCGCGCTACGGTGGAGGGCATTTCCGCCAGCGGCATACCGGGTCGCACCGAGCAGCAATTTTTTGTGGAAAAACCGATTTCCGTGTCCGTCAAAGTGCCGCACTCGGTCATCGCAGGCGACACGTTGCGCTTGCAGGTGGTGCTGAACAACCGGACGGACTACCCGGTGAGCGGGCAGGTGGCGGTAGAAATGCCGGGGTGTTTTCAGCCGATCAACCCCACCCCCGGCCCCTCCCCCAACGGGAGGGGGGACGAGACACGTACAGGAACACATCTCGGAGGACAT
>JAYSUY010000999.1:0-2960 GCA_043718855.1 Saprospiraceae bacterium
CTCACGCTCAGCCTCGCCCAAAAACTCATCCTTGACATCACACTTGAAGAGGCCAGCAGTGCGCTCGGCGAGGTGGTGGTGAGGGCAGAAACCAGTTCGGTGCTCAACGGGCAGCGCACGGGCGCGGCCACCAACATCAGCAACCAGACCATCGCTCGGTTGCCGACCATCAGCCGCTCGGCTGCTGACTACACCCGCCTCACGCCGGCTTCCGACGGCAACTCGTTCGCTGGCCGCAACGACCAGTTCAACAACTTCTCGGTAGACGGCACGATTTTCAACAACCCCTTCGGCCTCGACGCGGCCACACCGGGCGGTCAGTCTGATGCCCAGCCCATTTCGCTGGATGCCATCGACCAAATCCAAGTGTCGCTGGCTCCCTACGATGTGACGCAGGCGGGCTTCACGGGCGCGGCGGTGAACGCCGTCACCAAGTCGGGCACCAACGAACTGCACGGTACGGCTTACGGGTTTTTCCGCAATCAGGACATGATCGGTGGCAAAATCGAGGACACCAAATCGCCGGTGAACGACCTCACGCAGGGGCAGTACGGATTCAGCCTCGGCGGACCGATCATCAAGAACAAACTGTTTTTCTTCGTGAATGCCGAGATCGAGCGGCGGCAGGACCTCGGCACGGCGGGCTACTTGGCTGCTCGCCCCGGCCTTTCGGGGGCCAACGTGTCGCGGGTGTCGGCCAATGATTTTGAGCGCGTGAGCAAAATCCTGCGCGACAGTTTTGGCTACGCAACCGGCGCTTACGAGGGCTTCAAGCACAAAACCTACAACAACAAGGCGCTCATCAAACTCGACTGGAACATCAGCCAGAACCACAAACTGACCCTGACGGGCAACTGGTTAGATGCTTTCAAGGAAAAACCAGCTCACCCATCGGCCATCGGCCGTCGGGGGCCTGACGCGACCACCTTGCAGTTCCAAAACTCGGGCTACCGCATCAACAACGTCATCTTCTCCGGCATCGCCGAGTTGAAGTCGGTGTTCGGCACACGCTTTTCCAACAAACTACAACTCGGCACGTCGGCTTTCCGTGACGACCGCGACCCGTTCTCCGACCCCTTCCCGGTCATCAACATCAACAAGGACGGCAGCCGCTACATGGTGGCCGGCCACGAGCCGTTCTCGATCAACAACCGCCTCGACCAGGACGTGCTGCAAGTGAACGACCAGTTCAGCATGTTCTTGGACAAGCACACGCTCACGGCGGGCTTTGCTTTTGAGAAATTCCAGTTCGATAACTCGTTCAACCTCAATGCCTACGATGGCACATTTGGTCCAGGCTACGCGTCGGTGGATGCTTTCATGGGTTTTGTGCAGTCGGGCGGCTTTGGCGCCCAAGTCCGCGCGGCGCGGGCGAATCACGCCAACATGGAGCGCCTCGGACAAGGCGTTGCGGGCGGTTGGGCTTTGGCCGAAACCAACGTGGGCCAGTTGGCTTTTTTCCTCCAAGACGAATTTGCTGTGACCGACAACCTCAACCTGACCGTCGGCATCCGCGCCGACCAGCCGCTGTACTTCGACACGAAGGACAAAATCGACGAGAACATCAAGCGCAACTGCTGCTACAACGAGGTGATCGAGTACTACGACGAAACGGGCAAGGCCACCAAGTTGGACTCGCGCCAACTGCCGGAGGCCAAGGTGCTGTTTTCGCCCCGTGTGGGTCTCAACTGGGACGTGCGCGGCGACCGCAGCATGCAGGTGCGCGGCGGCACGGGCTTGTTCACCGGTCGTTTCCCCTTCGTGTGGGTGGGCAACCAGGTGGCCAACCCCAACGAGTTTTTCTACTGCACCACCGCACCCGATTTCAAATTCCCACAGGTGTGGCGCACCAACTTGGGCTACGACCAGAAGATCAAGGGCGGCTGGATCGCTTCGGCTGACGTGATCCTGACCAAGGATATCAACGCCATGATGACCCGCAACTACGGCTTGCGCACGCCCAGCGGCAGGCTCAAGGGCGTGGACAACCGCCCGTACTATGTGTTCGATCCGAACAACCTGACTGGCGATGACCGGGCCAACCGCTTCGACTTTTTTGCGCAGGGCCAGGTGCCGACCAACGCCTATGTGTTCACCAACGTGAACGCGGGCTACACGCTCAACACCACCCTGCAAGTGCAGCGCGAGTGGCGCGGCGGCCTCTACACCAGCCTCGGCTACAACTTCGGCATCGCCAAAGACGCGAGTTCCATCGATGCAGAAATTTCCTCCGACGCTTACGACCGCAACCCAGCCTACGGCAATGTGAATGAGGCAGTTGTGACCAATTCTCTCTACGGAAACCGCAATCGTTTGGTGGGCACGGCCAGTAAAAAATTCAACTACTCTGGCGGCAAGATGGCGACTACGGTGTCGCTGTTTTTCCAGTATGTGCAGGGCGGTCGCTACGCCTACACTTACTCCGGCGACTTGAACAACGACGGCTCTAGCCTCAACGACCTGATCTTCATCCCGACCGATGCGCAGGTAGGCCAGATGGCGTTCAGCGGCGACGCTGCGGCCCAAACGGCCCAGCGCGACGCGCTCAAAGCCTACATCGCGCAGGACGACTACCTCAGCGAAAACCGGGGCAAGGTGGCGGAGAAATACGCCACGCTCAGCCCCTGGTACAACAACTGGGACATCCGCGTGCTGCAAGATTTCAACCTGAAAGTGGCGGGCAAAACCAACACCATTCAGTTGAGTTTCGACGTGCTGAACGCGGGCAACATGCTCAGTTCTAAGTGGGGTGTACGTCAAATCCCTACCACCACCCAGCCTATTGGCGTGAGCGTGGACGGCACGGGCAACCCGACTTACTCGTTCGACCCGACGCTGAAATCCACCTTCACGCCCGACCCGAGTTTCCTCTCGCGGTGGCAGGCACAGGTGGGGCTGCGCTACATTTTTTAAGCAAAATTTGCTCTACCTGAAATGCGCGAGCCGCCCCGGACTTCCGG
>JAYSUY010001000.1:0-2959 GCA_043718855.1 Saprospiraceae bacterium
ATAATCAACCCCATCAACCTTATCAACCTCATCAACCCTCATCAACCTCATCAACCTCATCAACCTCATCAACCTTTATCAACATCCACATTTAAATAGCATCCACAATGTTGAAAAAATATCTCTTCTCGCTGCTCGCCTTTGCCGTGCTGATGAGCGCTTGCAAGGACGATGAACTTGGCCCTGTGCTTCAAAACGGCACCGGCCTCGCCCTCACGGCTCCTGCCGCCAATGCCGCTTTCGTGCTCACGGAGGCCGACGCTGACAAGGTGTTCAGCAAATTCACTTGGTCGGCTGCCCAGTACGGCATCGACGTTGCGGTGTCTTACACGCTCGAACTCGACAAGGCTGGCAACAACTTCAAGGAACCTGCAACGGTGGGCACCACCAGCGGCCTTGAACTGACCGACGTGACCGTTTCCAAAATCAACACCCTCCTCATCGCTGCCAAAAGCCTGCCGGGCGAGGAATCCTCCGATGTGCAGTTTCGGGTAAAAGCCGTGGTCAGCGCAGACGTGGCACCGCTCTACTCGCAGCCCGTGACACTCAAGATTACACCCTACACGGTGGTGATCATTTACCCGCAATTGCAAGTGCCGGGCAGCTATCAGGGCTGGAACCCTGGCGACAACACGACCGTGATTTTCTCTGCAAAGAGCGACGGGAAGTACGAGGGCTACGCTTACTTCGCCGACCCTGGCACCAAGTTCAAGTTTACGCAAGGCCCGACTTGGGACAAAAACTGGGGCGACACTGGCCCGGACGGGAAATTGGACCCCAACGGTACGGACATCGCGGCTACTGACGCAGGGGTACACAAACTGAACGTGAACCTCAACGACCTGAGTTACTCGGTGGCCAAAACATCTTGGGGCCTCATCGGCGATGCTACGCCCGACGGCTGGAACTCTGACCAAGACTTGGTCTATGATGCGGCTGCTGGCAAGTTGTCGATCACCCTCAACTTGTTGGGCGGCAAGAAAATGAAGTTCCGCGCCAACGACGACTGGGCTGTCAACCTCGGCGACGACGGTGCCAACAAAACGCTGGAGTATGGTGGCGCGGATATCACAGGTCCTGCTGCCGATGGCAACTACACGGTCGACCTTTTCCTGAACAAGGCAGTGTACACATACAAGATCACGAAGAACTGAGGTTGGTGACTGGTTGACTGGTGATTAGTTATCAGTTTGAGCAGCCCGCTGAGTCGTCACGACTCAGCGGGCTGCTTGTTTTTGGTGACGTGCCGCACTTTTATGGCGGGCAGTCAAAGTGGCAACCCGACCCGTCGCGCATTCTCCCACACCTGCGCTTGCAGCGCAGCGAGTGTGGTGCCGCGCAGGGATGCCGCCCGCTCGTACACGTCCTCGATGCTCAGGTCAGACACATCGGTTTCGAGGAAAAAACGCTCCGCAGGAGTATGCTGCAAGGCTTCGGCAGCGTGGCTGTTGGGGCGAAAAAGTGCTTCGCCGAACGAGACGTAGCACCCGGCAGCCAGCAGCGTCTCGGAGACTTGTGGGTTTTTGTCAAAACCATGAAAAACCCAGAGATGTGCAGGTTGCCAGCGTTTTTTCAATTCCAGTATTTCACCGAAAGCGCGTACACAGTGGATGATGAGCGGCTTGCCGCTCGTTTCGGCTGTTTCTGCACAGCATTGAAAAGCAGCCAGTTGCGTAGCCCAGTCAGTGCTGGTTACTTTGTCGAGGCCTGCCTCGCCAATGGCGAGCGTGTTGGGGTGGATGGCTTGCTCGTTCAGCCACAGGCGGGCTGCGCCGAGGTCGTTTTTTTCCAAAAACCAGGGGTGCAGCCCCACAGAGCGGAACGCGGCGGTGGGAGCATCGGGCTGCCCGTAGCGGACGCTCTCGATTTCCAGTACGCCCGGAGATAGGGTGGGGGAGTGGGTGTGGAGGTTGAGGAACATGGTTTTGTTCATGGTGCCAGAGGTGCAAACTTTCAGGCAAACGACTTACTTTTGCTGAAACAAAAAAATCTGAGCGTATGACTACTCTTGCTCCTGCTCTGGCATTTTCGGAATATGAAATCGAAAGGAACAAGCCTATGCCTTCACTTAATCATTCTATCGTCCAACTCAACATTGGTTCAGAACTTCGTACTCGGTACAAAGCCCGCTACACATTTGTTTCGGAAATAAACCTTGACTTGTCAGATTGGGAGTCTGTTCCAGACTTGGCTATTTTCCCCAAAATGAAATTCGATTCTCAAAATGACATCATTACGATGACGGAGCCACCGCTCTGTGCTATTGAGATCATCTCGCCTTCACAGTCGTTGACAGATTTGAAAATAAAGGCCAACAATTATTTCCGGCACGGGGTGAAATCCTGCTGGATTGTGATGCCGGTGCTGGAAAATATCTACGTTTTTTCCAGTCCCAGCGACTACGAGATTTACCGCACCACCCAGACCCTGCGCGATGATGTGCTGGATATTTCGATGCCACTCGCCGATATTTTTGAGGGGTAATGCTCTCATTTACAGCATACTAAACGTAGCCCTTCGCCTGCAATCTGAACAACTCGGCGTACTTGCCGCCCTTCGCCACCAACTCTTCGTGGCTGCCGAGTTCGAGCAGTTGCCCGTGTTCCAGAAACAAAATCCTGTCGGCCATGCGCACCGTGGAAAAGCGGTGCGAAATGAGCACTGCCGCCTTGCCCTTCATCAGTTCGGCGAAGCGGACGAACACCTCGTGCTCCGCGCGGGCATCCAGCGCAGCGGTAGGTTCATCGAGGATAATCAACTGAGCATCACGCATGTAAGCGCGGGCGAGGGCCACCTTTTGCCACTGGCCGCCGCTGAGGTCAACGCCTCCGGCAAAACGTTTGCCGAGCATCTGTTCGTAGCCCTTGGGCAGCGGTTTGATCACCGTGTCAGCCAAACTTTTGTGCGCCGAATCTTCCACACGCGGCTGGTTTTTCTGATCTGCGATGTTGCCTACCGC